>ONGN01000096.1 GCA_900317385.1 uncultured Eubacteriales bacterium | reverse complement strand
CGGCGAGCAGAAGAGGCTCTTCACCTATGAGTTCAAGGGCTTCTGGAAGGACGTCGGCACCTTCGGCAGCTATCACCAGACCAATATGGAGCTGCTTGACGAGAACCCCGAGTTCGATATATTCGATCCCGACCAGCCCATACTCTCCAACGTCAACACCAGGCCGCCTCAGTACCTCGGCCCCAATGCCAAGGTGCATACGAGCATAGTGGCGGACGGCGCCCGCGTCCTCGGCTCCGTTGAGCACTCCGTTATGAGCCCCGATACCTTCGTCGGAGAGGGAGCAGTCGTCACCGACTCCGTCATTCTCCCCGGCGCAAGGATAGAAGAGGGCGCAGTCGTGACGAGAGCGATCCTCGGTGAGAATGCGGTAATCGTTAAAAACGCTGTTTTTGGCAGCGCGGACGAGAGCGTGCCTATAGCAGTTCTCGGAAATGAGAAAGTTTACGGAGAGGGAGGCGCGAACTAATGGATAAGGCAATAGGCATAATCAACGCGAACTACGATACCCCCGATCTTAAAGAGCTTATAAACGGCCGTACCGCGGCGTCCGTACCTTTCGGCGGAAGATTCAGAATGATCGACTTCGCCCTTTCCAATATGGTAAACGCCGGCATCACCAGCGTGGGCATCATCACCCCGTATAAATACCGCAGCCTTCTCGACCACGTCGGAGCCGGCAGCGAGTGGAATCTCGACAGGAAGAACGGCGGACTTTTCGTTCTGCCCGGCTCTGTCTTCGGCATCTCCAGCCCGGGAGCCCGCTTCCTTCTCCGCGATTTCCGCAGGAATATGGTGTTCCTGTCCCGCGCGCAGGCTCAGTATGTCGTTATCACCACGGCAAACGTCATAGCCAATATGGATTATTCCGCTCTCATCGAGCAGCATGAGAAGTCCGGCGCAGACGTTACCATGGCGACTATAACGGCGACGGAAGCTGATAAGGATCTTATGGGCGTTGAGCTTGAGGGCGGCAAGGTAAAGAGCACCTTCCGCGGCGTAAAGCCCGGCGACGAGGCGTTCATTGACTGCTTCGTCGTTACCTACAGCCTGCTTCTCAAGGTACTTGAGTGGTATTCCGCCATCGATTACCTCGATTTCTTCGAGGTCCTTGCCGGAGATTACGACAAGATGGACGTCCGCACATACAAGGTCACCGGTTACGTTCACAGCGTCTATACCGCTGAGAACTATTTCAAGCGCAATATGGATCTCCTTGATCCCTGCGTCGTGGACGAGCTCTTCCGCGATGAGAGACCCGTTCTCACGAAGATAACCGATACCGCCCCGACGAGATACGCGGAAACCGCGTCTGCCAAGAATTCACTTATCCCGGCAGGCTGTATGATCGACGGAACAGTTGAAAATTCCGTCCTCTTCCGCGGAGTAAAGGTCAAGAAGGGCGCAATCGTCAGAAACAGCATCATAATGCAGTCCTGCACGATCGGCGAGAACGCCGTTATAGAAAACGTCATCATCGACAGGTCAAACGTGATCGCCCCCGGCACCGTTATGAAGGGCGCGCCCGACTCCGTCGTTATCATGGCGAAAAACGAGCTCGGAAAATAACAAAACCCGGGCGGGGAATACATCCCCGCCCCCGAGAAAATGAAAAAGAGGTGAAATAAATGAGAAAAATGGGCGTTCTTTTCGCCGCATTCGAGGCAGTGCCCTTTATGAAGACCGGCGGCCTCGGCGACGTTGCCGGCTCTCTGCCGCAGGCTCTCAGCAAGGAGAATTGCGACGTAAGAGTCATAATCCCCAAGTTCGGCGCCATCCCTCAGCAGTATAAGGATCAGATGAGGTACGTCTGCCATTTCTACGTTCCCCTCGGCTGGAGAGCGCAGTACTGCGGCATCGAGATGCTCGAGCACAAGGGCGTTATCTACTATTTCGTGGATAACGAGTACTATTTTAACAGGGGCGGAGCCTACGGCTACTTTGACGATGGCGAGCGTATCGCCTTCTTCGCCAAGAGCGTGGTCGAGTGCATCCAGTACCTGCCCGATTTCCACTGCGATATACTTCACGCGAACGACTGGCACACCGCCCTTTCGCCCGTGTTCCTCCGCGAGTTCTACCGGGGGATCGAGAAGTATGACAATATCAAGACGGTGTTCACCGTCCACAACCTGAAGTTCCAGGGCCAGATGTCAGACCGCGTCCTCCCCGATATCCTCGGGCTTTCGCACATCCCGGCAGCCGAGAGCCAGCTCCGCTGCGACAGAGACAGCGTAAACTTCATGAAGGGCGCTCTCTGCTATTCCGATATACTCACCACCGTCAGCCGCACCTACGCTGAGGAGATCCAGCGCCCCTTCTTCGGCGAGCACATGGACGAGATCTTCCGCCGCAGGAGCAGCATACTCTACGGAGTTATGAACGGCATCGACGTCGAGTACTGGAACCCCGCCACCGATCCCTTTATCCCGCATAACTTCTCCCGCGAGGATATGTCCGGCAAGCTCGAGTGCAAGCGCGATCTTCAGCGCGAGCTCGGCCTTGAGGTAAACGACGGACTGCCCCTCGTTATTATGATCGGCCGCCTGACCGAGCAAAAGGGTATGGACCTCGTAGACCGCGTTATCGAGGAGATGCTGAATAAGCCGATCGAGCTCGCCGTTCTCGGCACGGGCGACAGGAAGTACGAGGATATGCTGCGCTACTACGCCTGGAAGTATCCCGGCCGTATGTGCGCCTGCATCACCTTCGACGAGGCTCTGAGCCACCGTATGTACGCCGGCGCCGATATGCTGCTTATGCCCAGCTTGTTCGAGCCCTGCGGACTTTCCCAGATGATCGCCATGCGTTACGGGACCCTGCCCGTCGTCCGCGAGACCGGCGGCCTCAGGGACAGCGTATGGCCCTATAACCAGTACACCTGCGAGGGCAATGGCTTCTCGTTCGCTAACTACAACGCTCACGAGATGCTCTATACCGTTAAGAACGCAGTCGACCTCTTCTGGCTTGACAGAGGCCGCTGGAATATGCTTATGGACCACGCCATGCAGGCAGATTTCAGCTGGGAAAAGGCGGCGAAGGAGTATTACGCCATCTATCTCAGGCTCCATCCCGAGGTGGAGTGGCCCGATCCCGAGCCGGAACCCGCCCCCGAGCCCGAGCCCATCCCTGAGCCGGAGCCCGAGCCCATCCCTGAGCCGGAACCCGAGCCCATCCCTGAGCCGGAACCCGCTCCTGAGCCCGCTCCTGAGCCTGAGCCTGCACCGGAGCCTGAACCCGCTCCCGAGCCTGAACCCGAGCCTGCGGCAAAGAAGCCAGCAGCCAAGAAGCCCGCAGCTAAGAAACCTGCGGCAAAGAAACCTGCTGCGAAGAAGGCAGCCCCCGCGAAGGAGGAGCCTAAGGCGGAGACGGTGAAGGAAGAGCCGAAGGCCGAGGAGAAGCCCGCAGCCAAGAAGCCTGCGGCGAAAAAGACCGCCAAGAAAAAGGCTGAATAAACTGAATGGATAAAGAAAATCGAGGAAGCCGGAAAGCTTCCTCGATTTTTATCTTTCAAAAATATTGCCGCCGTGTGAGTCTATGCCGACGATCAGCGGCATATCGCGCACCTCAAGCCGCTTTAAGGATTCGCAGCCGAGCTCGCTGAATGCGATCTCCTCCATCTTTACTATGCTCTTTGCGATAAGAGCACCGGCGCCGCCCGTGGCGCAGAGGTAGACGGCCTTATTCTTCACGATAGCCTCGCGCACGGCCTCAGAACGCGGCCCCTTTCCGATCATCGCGGCAAGGCCGAGATCCAAAAGGCGCGGCGTGAATTTATCCATTCGGCTCGAGGTAGTCGGCCCGCAGGCGAGAGTCGGCATATCGCCTCTACCCGGCGTCGGCCCGGCGTAATAGATAACGGCGCCGTTGATATCCAGCGGCAGGGGGGAGCCGCTGTCCAGAAGACGAAAGAGCGCCATATGCGCCTGGTCCCTCGCGGTGTAGATCGTGCCGGAGAGGAATACGCGCTCGGAGGCGCGAAGCTCGGAAGCCCGGCTTGCAAGCTCCGAGGCGTTCAAATGAAATTCGGCCATTATTCGGCCCTCAGCTCGTCTATATTTTCGCGTAGCTTATTGAGCCGCTTTTCAAGCTCGCCCGCGACGCTCTCGACTCCCTCAAGCCCGTCAAGTATCCTGCGGCGGGTGTTCGTCACGTTGACCGCCATATCTGCCTTGATATCGCCGCAGCGCTTTATAAGCTCGTCGACGGCCTCGGCGGCGGCGTTCAGCTCCTCGGAGCGGCGGTCAAAGGTCCTGGCGCGTTCCTTCTCAATATCCACAAGCAGGCGGGCGTTTTCGCGGCGAAGCTCAAGAATGACCCCGTCCTTCTCTTCGGCAAGAGCCTTTAAATCGGCGGAGGCGCTTTCCTTCTGTGCCTCAAGCTCGTATTTCAGCTCATCAAGCTCCTCAGCGAGCCGCTCTTTTTCTTCGGCGAGGTCGTCGCGCTCCTTTTCGGTCGCGTTGAACTGGGCCGCAGCCGACTCAATGTAGTTTATCACGTCGTTTCTGTTGAAACCGCCGAACAGCTTTCCCCTGAAATTACCCTTTTCTTCTTCCATTATCTCTCAGCTCCTTTGAGCTCATTTTTTTGCCATTGTAACACATTCGACGAAATATTACAACCTTGGCACTTTACAGATTTCTGTTTTTTTGTTATAATACCCAAGCAAATTGGATACGCGCCCGTAGCTCAGCTGGATAGAGTGACAGACTCCGACTCTGTAGGCCGTGCGTTCGAATCGCATCGGGCGTGCCATCGTCGGAGTGGAGGAGCTTCGTTCCGTTTCCGTCGGAAGCCTGCGTTCGAATCGCATCGGGCGTGCCATCGTCGGAGTGGAGGAGCTTCGTTCCGTTTCCGTCGGAAGCCAAAGGCTCCCGCCGAAAACTGCACTCCGCTGCTCCACTCCTCCTTTCAAAACGCGACCCACTACGTTGGGCTCGCGTTTTGTTATTAAGGGCAAAAAGTGGAGGAGCTTCGTTCCGTTTCCGTCGGAAGCCAAAGGCTCACGCCGAAAACTGCACTCCGCTCAACCACTCCTCCTTTCAAAAACGAAGCCCAAAAATGGCTTCGTTTTTGTATTATTAAGGGCAAAAAGGATTTATAAGATCTCAAATACTTGTAGGGGCCGACGCCCTCGGCGGCCCTCGCTTACGATCGGGACAAATGGGCTGCCGGGGGCGTCAGCCCCTACGAATTTATTATCTTTTGTGAACTTATTTTACCTCGTGTACCTTCAGCATGTTCGTCGTGCCGGAAATGCCGAGGGGTACTCCCGCCGAGATAACGACCGTGTCGCCGTGCTTTATCGCGCCGGAGCGGAGCGAAACGTCGACCGCGTGATCGAATAGCTCGTCGGAGTTATTCTTCAGCTCGCACATAACGGGGAAAACGCCCCAGCTAAGATTGAGCTGCCTCCACGCCTTTTCGGAGACGGTCGCGCCGATTATCATGGTCTGCGGGCGGAACTTGGAGATCATTCTCGCCGTTGTGCCGCTTTTCGTTACGGTGATTATCGCGGAGGCGGAGAGGTCGTTTGCCGTAGTTACCGTGGCGTGACCTATGGCGGAGGTGATATCGCTGAAGGCGGCTCCGTCGGGCTTGAGGCCGTTGAAGCGGCGGACGTAGTCGATATCCTCCTCGGCGGTGCGGGCGATAAGATCCATCGTCTTAACGGCCTCGACAGGGTGCTTTCCGACGGCGGACTCGCCGGAGAGCATTATCGCGCTCGTTCCGTCGTAAATGGCGTTTGCCACGTCGGTGATCTCCGCTCGCGTGGGGCGGGGGTTCGTGATCATAGATTCGAGCATCTGCGTCGCGGTGACGACGATCTTTCCGGCCTCGTAGACCTTTTTGATTATCATCTTCTGTATGGCGGGGATCTGCTCGAAGCTGATCTCAACGCCCATATCGC
>ONGN01000133.1 GCA_900317385.1 uncultured Eubacteriales bacterium | reverse complement strand
ATTTTCGTTCTTGTGCGGTACGCTCATCTTGAAAATATCAGACTTCTCCCCGCGGATATTGCGGATGATGGACTTTGGGATGAAGAACTCGATCTCTCCCGGCATAAATATCTCCGTTGAGCCGAAGGAGTAGGTCACGCGATAGGCAAAGTCGTGCCCGTCCGAATCGTTCACCGGCGTCCATACCCAGTCGCCCTTTTCATTCTCTGTTGCCCCAAATGATACTCGGGCAGTCAGTCTCTCGATGCGCAGATCGTCCTCGCTGACGTTGTGCTCTATAGGCGCGGGCTCGGTGGGCTCCGTCGGGTCGGCGGGGTCGCCTTCCCCATCGCCTTCGCCGTCAGTGGGTGCTGCGGACTCGGGCTCGACTGCAGTCTGCGGCTCTACGTCCTCGCTCTCGGCGCTCGGCGCGTATTCGCCCTCGGTCTCGACCTCAGGCTCTGCGTCCGGCTCTGCGGGAGCTTCCGGATACTCCGGCGAAGCAGTCGGGTCATTGACCTCGGTGGGCTCCGTCGGCTCGTCGGCGTCCTCGGGCTCTGCAGGCTCGTCGGCTGTCTCCTCGCCGCCTTCGTTTACTGCGGCGGGCTCCGCGGGCTCGGTCACCTCGGCAGGCTCCTCCTCGCCCTCGGCGAGCGCGGCAACGGGCAGTACGCCCTCGGTCACCTCGGCAGGCTCCTCCTCGCCCTCGGCGAGCGCGGCAACGGGCAGTACGCCAACGCACATTACGAGCGCGAGCATTAGCGCGATCCATCTCATTGCGGTCTTCTTCATTTGGCACATCCCCCTGTGAAAAGAGTTGATATATATATATTCCTGTTGGTTTTTTATGCTTTATTATGTTATTTTATCACATTAACTGTTAATTGTACAGTTAGTTCTTCTTGTTTTTTACTATAAACTTAAAAATATTTTTATATAAAAGCCTCTGCGGAGAGAAACCGCAGAGGCAAAAACCGGTTTTTAATTGTGTACGCCTTTCTTGAACGCATCCGTTGTCGCGTCCGTTTCGTCCAGCCAATACGGTCTGGCCGGCGTCTCACCGTCGTAGTCGGCGGATGAGAACCAGACTGCTGCCTTTATCTGAGGATAGTCCGGAAGCGCTGCGAACATGTCGCTTATCCACTTTGCCTTGTCGCCGCCTATGCTCGACGAGGCGAATTCCGTTATCATCCACGGGAATTCAGAGAAGAACGGCGAATATTTCTCTTCCACCGCGTCGTAAATCTCGCGGAAGCTGCGCCACATTTCAGCCTGCCAGCTGTAATAAGTCCCGTTGTTATAGCCAGTAACTCCGAGCATATGAACGAATTCGTTGCCGGGATAGTAGGCAAGAGCGTCGTTCCATTTCGCCGGCGGAGCGCTGCGGTCGTGTGGGTTATATACCCAAATGCAGTTGTTTACGCCCTCCTCGCGGAATATACTGAAGATCCTCGCACAAGCCTCCTTGAAAAAGGGGTGTGCTTGAGACAAACGGCATCCTCATCATAATAACCTTTGACCGCTGCTCCCCCGCCACACCCGAAATGCTCGGATTAACAGTCAGCGAGAAAGCGATGACGACAACTCTCATTTCTGACGGACGGCTTTTATCGTCCAATCTCAAAAAACTCGGTCTGAGCGAGAAATGGCTGTTCTCACAGCTTCGCAAAAGTGGAATATCAAATACTAAAGACGTTTTTCTAATGACCGTCGATACTGACGACAACGCAGTAATAATAAAACGGGAGCAAAAAAAGTGAAAAAAGAGATCTTTGCCATTTCGCTTCTGGCTTTTATCCTGTGCGTCTCGATTATTAACGCTTCATACTTAAATAATTTGACAGATAAAACCGCAGAGCTCATATCGCTCTCCGCAGATGATGATAGCACGGCAAGCATTGAAAGCGCAGAAGGCCTTTGGAAAGCGCACGATTCATATCTATGCGTAGTCCTGCATCACTCGGATATCGACTCCGTTGAAGAGGCTATATATAAAGTAAAGCTATGTCTCGTTGCGGGTGATAAGACCGGAGCGGCTCTCGCTGCCGAGGCCGCCGTTGAAAGGCTGAACGATATAGCACACTTTGAATGGCCGCATATAGGGAATATATTCTAAAGCGCCGCTCACGATTTGTGAACGGCGCTTGCGCATTATTTAATCTATGCAATTATTCCACAATTTTCTTCTTAAGTACGATCGCCATGCCTATGATAGAGAATACCGCGAGGAAGAGCCACATGCCGCTCATATCGCTGTCTCCGGTGTCGGGTATATCGTCGAGCGGGGTCTCCGGCTCGTCGATCTCAACGTCAGGCTCGGGTTCAGGTTCAGGCTCCGGTGTAGGCTCGGGTTCAGGTTCGGGCTCCGGCTCGGGTTCCGGTTCCGGTGTGGGTTCTGGTTCAGGTTCGGGTTCCGGTTCGGGCTCGGGAGTGCTGTAGTAGCCGTTTGCGTAGTCTACTCTGACGTCCGCGTGCTCTACCGATCTGTCCGCCGTCCTCGTCGGGTCGAGTATTCCGTCGATCTTCGTCTCGTACCTCTCGTCGCCTCCAGTCTGAACTATCTTTATTACCGTTCCGTCCGGAAGACCCTTTATCTTGATCTCCTCAAGGTGGCCGAGGGTGAACTCTGCTTTCATCGCAGGCGTTCCTGATCCGGTGCCGGCGCTGTCCGCAGTCTCATTCGTTACCTCGCTGAATACTATCCTTCCTCCGTTCGGGAAGCGCGAGCCCTCGACCTCATAGCTCATCGGAATCTCGATATCCGGATGCGAGAACTCAAGAATAAACGTAAACTCGT
>ONGN01000093.1 GCA_900317385.1 uncultured Eubacteriales bacterium | reverse complement strand
ACCCATATTCAGGTGGGTCGTCTCCTTAACAAGAATTTTTCCGTCTTCATTACTTGATTTATTGCTAAGCAGAGCGTCTACCTGGGCGCTGAACGGAAAAAACTTCTCGTCATAGCTTGTCGTTCCATCAGCGAACGCAAGCCTTCCCGGTCCGTTTGTTCTCTCCGTCGCCGTCGTGGGAAAACTCCTGCCGTGCCTGGAGGCTGCGTCCCGCCTCGCTGCGCCCTATGTCTGCCATAGCCTTCGCAAAGGCGTTGAGCTTCTCGTAGTCTCCCGTCACCCTTGCCTCTTTGCGGTACTGCTCAAAGATCTTTTGAGCGGCCTTTTGCTCTTCCGCCGTCCAAGCGTCTTTACTCATAAGGTCAGCGGCGACCTCGTCCCAGTTACGGATTGCCCCGGCGTCGTCGTAGGAAACGAACATATTATCCGCTCGCCTGTTGCGCTCCGCCGTGCTTATGCGTTCGTGAGCTGGGTTGTATTCGGCCTTCTCGTCCTCCGTGAGAAACGGATTTGTCGTGACAGACTTATTCTGGCTCGGCACTATCTCCCCGGGATTGGGATTATCCACAAAGCCCCTTGTCGCCGCGCCGACGCTGCTCTCTGGTAAAACGACAGCATTTCCCTCTTGACTGTTGGCGCTGGTCTGTGGTATAGTTTGGGTAGCGGGAATCGCTGCATTTTCGGTTTTGGCCGTATACGCTGGGGCATTTGCATCAGCGGTTTGCAGGTTTCCCGTTTTTGTGTTTCCGGACATATAAGCCGAAACTATAAATGCAGTTTTTGCCTTGGTATCAGGAACCGCCTCGATAACGTAATACGTACCATTGACGGCTTTGATATACTTTACTGTCTTAGCCTGTCCAGGCATACCGTTATACTTGTTTGTTGTATACGCTCTTGTATTTCCGGCAAGCTCCATACGGTCATAGTTATCTAAAATATACTGCATTCGGCCTATATCGTTAAAATCCTGCATAAACTTATTAGCGGCTCCGTCGGCACCGTGACGGTCTACGATATGTTCCGCCATTCTCTGTTCCAAGACAGTTTTATATCCTGTAGTATCAATGCCGGTCAGGTTCTTTATGTCCGCCGAAGCACGTTCGCTTACGGGCTTAAGGGTATATTTTCCCTTATTACTCCCCTTGTTTTCCATTGAAGTCTCGACGAAATTTACAAGATTTTCATCAACCGCCGCCTGATACTCGTCAATAACCTTTTGTTCTGCCGGGGTATGCTGTGCAGGATTAGTGTTGATAACGGTGCTCCCCGTCTCCGCTTCGGCGGCGCTATTTTTTTGCTCATTCTGCGCCGTTATTTGCTCATTCTGCGCCGGGTTTTGCTCATTCAGCTCCGTATTAAGGATGTCCCGGAACTGCGTATTTGCGTCCATAAGCTGCCCGAGCTTCTCATATTCCGCCTGGCTGACCTTCTGCCCCGCGGTAAGCTCCGCCCGGATCTGCTCGGCGGCTTTTCTTATCTCCGAGCCCTCTGGCGCTTTAGCCCCTCTTTGACGAGTCGCCCGTTCTGATACGCATTTATCGCAACAGACCCGCCTGCCATAACTCCGCCGGAGAGCGCGCCGCCGAGCATATCGAGGCCGACTTCTCCCGCTCTGTCCGCGAGGGCACGCCTGCAGGCGGGCGAATCCCTCCTTCTCCGCCAAAGCGAAAATCCTGTCGATGATAGTCGGCGGGATTTTCGCTTTGTATTCTTAAGTCTTCAGTCTTAAGTCTTCATTCTTCATTTCCGCGACAGGATTTTCTAAATGAATTCTGAAGACTGAATAATGAATAATTGTTGCGAAATTGCGCGCTTTCCGATATAATACCGGCAAGTCTCATCTTAGGAGTAATCTTATGGAATTTTCCGGTATTTTGACCGCGCTTTTTAAGCTTTTCTTTCTTTTGATCGCCGGGTTTACGCTCAATAAGCTCGGGCTTCTTGATTCGAGGGTCAACAAGGGAATGACCTCGCTCATCGTCAACCTTACGAATCCCGCTCTGATCCTGGGGTCGCTGTCCTCCACGGGCGCCGTCACCGAAGGGGACGTTCTTACTCTGCTTCTTTTCAGTGTCGGAATGTATATTCTGCTGCCTTTGGCGGCATTTCTCATTACCCGCCTTGCGCGGGTTAAAAGGGATAAGCGCGGGATCGCGGAGCTCTTGCTCATTTTCGGCAATACGGGCTTTATGGCGATACCCATTATGCAGGCTCTGTACGGGCTCCCCGCTTCAGTCTGAAAAGCTTCCTGTCCCCCGGCATTATTTGCAGCGTCGCAGCTCTTATTATGTATTTTGCCCGTCTGCAGTTTCCCGCCATTTTGGGAGAGACTTTCTCGTTTGTCGGCGGGGTGACGCCGCCCCTGTCCATGCTTATCATCGGGTCAGTTTTAGCAGAATATCCCCTTAAAAATATTCTGAGCGACCTTAAGATCAAGCTTATCCTGACGGCAAAGCTCCTGCTTTTTCCGGTTGCGGCCCTCGTTCTGGCAAAGCTTTTCTTTTTAGACTCCGTGATCGTCGGCATAGTCACCCTGATTTTCTCCATGCCCTGCGCATCGCTTTGCACCATGCTCAGCAAGGAGTACGGGGTCAACACCGACGTTGCCTCAAGCGGCGTCGTCTTTACGACCGTTTTCTCCCTCGTCACGATCCCGCTGGTGTATCTTGCGCTGTCGCGTTTCTTTTGATTGCTGGGTCGCATGGCTCTGGTTATCCAATTGAAGAATATTTCAATAATCCGAAAGTGTTTTTTCGTTTATAAAGCAGAAACTACACAGTTAAACGCTGTAATTTACTTTATGTCTCGTTTTTCATCCTATATCAGTGTTTCATATTACTGCTTTGTTGACTTTATTGTGGTTTCATGATAATGTAATACATATATTATTATGTTTTCATATGGATGAATTATTAAACTGGAGCACCGAATTTAGACTTCACTGTCATTTTTCGGTTATCTTCGAATAGGTGGAAACGATGAAAGCAGATTATAAGCATTATAAGCGGCTTTTTTTAGTTATTATCGCTGTGTTTTTGCTAATTGGGGCTCTTCAAATTACTACTCAGGCAGCAAGCGGAGAAAGCACAGTGTACATCACCAGTACTGGGGAGTGTTATCATCGTTCGGGGTGCTCGTATTTAAAAAGCAAAATTGAGGTTACGCTTTCCTATGCTGTTAGCAACGGGTATCGGGCTTGTTCGCGATGCAATCCTCCAACGCTGACCGACTCTTCTGAAACAGACAATAGAGCTTATCGTTCATCCGGAAAATCGCAAAGCGAAAGTTCGGAAGTGACAAGAAGCGGGAGCCTAAACAGATCAGCGAGCGCCGAGGTAGCGAGCTCAAAAGATCGCGGATCAACAGGGTGGATAGTTCCGTCGATAATTATCGGGATACCTGCTTTAGTTACACTGTTTGTGGTATTCACATCACGAGGAAAAAGGAAGAAGATATCTGCAAGTATTCCAAGCGTCGCGCCTGACCAGAGTGCACCGTCAACTGCGACGATGAAGCCGAAAAGCAGTTCTTTGAAGCACGAATGGATAATAAAGAGCCTCTCCGCTTCAGATTCCACTTGTTTTAAAGAAATGAGATATAATCCTTCGCTCAGCATTCTAATGTTGACTTTTCGTGATGGCGGTATATACGCGTATTTCAACGTGCCCTCGTCACTGTGGGCGCAAGTTCAAATTGCCCCGTCAAAGGGCAGCTTTTTCAAGCATAGCATAGAAGGAAAGTTTCCGTCGAGCAGGATAAATTAAGCTGTTTTCTCACTAAAGCAAAAAAGTTCTCCGTTTTATGTAGTGATTATTAAATATCGTTTTCCGGGGCTTGCAAAAGCCCCGGATTTTCTCTTATAATTAATAATAAGCTTATTCGGGAGGTCTTGCGATGAAAAAGCTCATACCCGTTATTCTTTGCGCCGCGGCGCTTTTTTCCCTTGCCGCCTGCGGCAGAGAGCGCGTTCTTTGGAAGGATATCTCGACCGGGGATTTCACGGAGTTTTACTATACGGTCTCAAGCTCGACCTATCCCCCGGAGTTTCAGAGATACCGCTTCTATTCGGAGAACGGAGAAGTCTATTTCTATCACGAGACCCGCGAGGGTGATCACTGGCCGCTCACTGAGGCTGACGTTACCGCTTCCGGCACGCTGAAGCTCTCCGATGGGCAGAAAACCGCGTTTTTCGCCGCACTTGAGGGCGGAACGGTCACGGCGAGGGACGAGAGCGCAGATTCAGGCGGCTCAGGCCCGTGGCTCTATATCTATTGGAACGGCGACAAGGCAAAGTATCAGAAATACTCCTTTGCTGATTACGGCGCTCAGTCGAAGTTTTTAGAGCTCTGCCTTGAGCTTAAAGCTCTCTCATAATTATTTTCGGTATTATTTTAATGATGATATAATTTAACAGGAGGAACGCAAAAATGAAGAAGCAGATCAAAACCACCGAGGCCATTTTCCCCATGCCCGTGCTGCTCATCTCCACCTTTAACGAGGACTGCAGCGTGGACGTTATGAACGCCGCCTGGGGCACGATGCTTGACCGCGACGTTGTCGCCCTCAACCTCACCGAGACGCATAAGACGGTTCAGAATATCAAAGCGCGGGGCGGCTTCGTTATCCATATCGCGGACGCAAAGCACGTCGCCGAGGCGGATTTCTTCGGCGTTGTAAGCGGAAATAAGGAGCCGGAGAAATTCAAAAAGAGCGGTCTTTCCTTCGTTAAGTCCGACATCGTGGACGCCCCCGTTATAAACGAGCTTCCGATCGCCATGGAGTGCGAGTTCATCGAGTATCAGAACGATGACACCGGCATCGGCGTAATCGGAAAGGTGCTCAGGACCTCTGTCGAGGAGGAGCATCTTAAGGATGGACGCGTGGATATCGACTCCGTCGAGGCTATAGCCTTCGATCCCTACACCCACGGCTATTACAAGGTCGGCGGCAGAGTCGGCGAAGCCTTCCGCGACGGGCTGAAGCTCAGGTAAAGGAGACGATTACATGAAGGTACTTCTGCTTAACGGAAGCCCGAGGGCTAACGGGAACACCTCGATTGCCCTCGGCGAAATGGTTAAAATATTCGCCGCCGAGGGCGTAGAGGCTGAGGTCGTGCATATCGGGAACAAGGATATTCGCGGGTGCATTGCCTGCGGCTCGTGCAAGAAAAACGGCAAATGCGTATTTTCCGACGCTGTAAACGAGCTTGCGCCGAAGTTTGAGGAGGCGGACGGCCTCGTCGTGGCCTCCCCCGTCTATTACGCTTCCGCGAACGCAACGCTTATCGCCTGCCTTGACAGGCTGTTTTTCAGTACCTCTTTTGATAAGCGGATGAAGGTCGGGGCGATCGTTGTCGTCGCCCGCAGGGGCGGCTGCTCCGCTACCTTTGACGAGCTTAACAAGTATTTTACGATAAGCGGTATGCCCGTAGCGTCCAGCCAGTACTGGAACAGCGTTCACGGCAGAGAGCCGGGTCAGGCTTCCCAGGACGCGGAGGGGCTTCAGACTGTGCGCGCCCTTGCCCGGAATATGACGTTTCTCATAAAGAGCATAGCTCTGGGAAAGGAAAAATACGGACTTCCCGAGGTTGAGCCCTGGCAGCCTACGCATTTCATCCGCTGAAGCAAATTTTTCAAAACGAGTTATTTAAAAATTGGTGGATTTTAATATATACAAACAAAACGCCGTATGATATTATTCTTTTGCCTAAAAATAATTGAAAGCGAGATAATATTATGAATTACGCGGAAGAGTCTTTAAGGCTCCACGAACAGTGGAAGGGAAAGATCGAGGTCGTGGCAACGGTACCGGTAGCCACGAAGGAGGATCTCTCGCTCGCATATACCCCCGGAGTAGCCCAGCCCTGCCTTGAGATACAGAAGGATATCAACCGCTCATATGAGCTTACCCGCCGTCACAATCTCTGCGCCGTTATAACCGACGGCACCGCCGTTCTCGGGCTCGGCGACATCGGCCCCGAGGCAGGTATGCCCGTTATGGAGGGCAAGTGCGTCCTCTTCAAGTCCTTCGGCGGCGTTGACGCCTTCCCTCTCTGCGTAAAGACGAAGGACGTGGACGAATTTGTCAACACCGTCGCCCTCATCTCCGGAAGCTTCGGCGGAATAAACCTTGAAGACATATCCGCCCCCCGCTGCTTTGAGATAGAGCGCAAGCTCAAGGAGCGCTGCGATATCCCCATTTTCCACGACGATCAGCACGGCACGGCGATAATCACCCTCGCCGGTCTTACGAACGCCCTCAAGGTCGTCGGCAAGAAAAAGGAAGAGGTCAAGATCGTGACCTCCGGAGCCGGAGCCGCCGCTATTTCCATCGTTAAGCTCCTGCTCTCCGCCGGATTCAAAAACGTCGTTATGACCGACCGCAGCGGAGCCATCTATAAGGGACGCGACAGGCTCAACTGGATCAAGGAGGAGATGGCGGAGGTCACAAACCTCGGTATGGAAAAGGGTACGCTTGCCGACGTCATTCGCGGTGCTGACGTTTTCATCGGCGTTTCCGCACCCGGTACGCTTACGACCGAGATGGTGAAGACGATGGCGAAGGATCCCATAATCTTCGCCTGCGCAAACCCCACGCCCGAGATAATGCCCGAGGACGCTCGTGCCGGCGGCGCCGCCGTTATCGCTACGGGCCGTTCCGACTTCCCCAACCAGATCAACAACGTGCTCGCCTTCCCCGGCATATTCCGCGGGACCTTTGACGTTAGGGCGTCCGATATAAACGAGGAGATGAAGATGGCCGCCGCAAAGGCGCTCGCGTCTCTCGTCTCCGACGATGAGCTCTCGGCGGATTACATAATCCCGAAGGCCTTCGATCCCAGAGTAGGCGCCGCTGTAGCGGCCGCCGTTGCCGAGGCCGCAAGGCAGACCGGCGTTGCGAGGATATAACTATAGTACAAGGGGCGTCGCTCAAGTGGCGACGCCCCCCTTTTTTTATATAACCCTCTCCCACTTTCCCGTGTAGTATCCGACGGCACCGTTCTTTTTTATAAGGGTGCCGTACTCGTCCGATTGGCAGAGCGTCACTGTCTCCCCGGCACAAAGTCCGGGCTTGTAGTCCGTATAGTCAAAGCAGTAATACTTTCCGCGGTACTCGTAGATCTTGCGATTCGGGATGACTTCGTCTCCTCCTGGTCCTCGAGCACTCTTATTCTCGGGAGGCGGTCGTATGCGCCGACGGTCTCAAGCTCTCCGTTTCTGAAAACGAGATAATTGATCTGCCCCCAGCTTTTCAGGCTGTTGCCGCCGTCGATGCTGATTATGCCTGTCTCGCGGTTGAAAAACGGGCCTGCGCGAATTACGTCCGTGCAGTAATTCGACGCGGGCCAGTGGCCGACTATCACGGGCTTATCGTGGCAGCGCTTATCTATCCCATACTCCGGGGCGGAGAGACAGACGGACGGCTCCTGCTTACAGAGCGGCCCGTCGCCGAGTCCGGCGTGGACGAAAACGGCAAACTCGGTCTCTATGATATACGGCAGACTGTCAAGAAAGGCAATCTCGCCTTTATAATTCTCAAATATCGCATTTTTGAGGGCGGTCACCTCTTCGAGAGTGTCCCAGCCGAGGCCAAGCTCCCTTGCCGCCTCGAAAACGGTGCTGTGCGGCACGTTCTGAAGATAGCCGAGCATATCCGCGTCGCTTACGGCTCCCTCTCTCCACGAGCTGAAGATGGCGTCGTTGTTGCCCATCAGCATAAAGACGTTGCCCTTTGCGGCAAATTCCATAACTTTTCTTAGAAGCGGGAGAGCGTGCTCTCCCTTCTCAAGGATATCTCCGACGATGATAAGGGCGTCGCGTTCAGAAAAGCCCGCTTTTGAGAGCGCGCCGAGAAAGCCGTCGAGGTCACCGTGCACGTCGCTCAGCGCGATCACCCGCTCAAAGCGCGAGGTATCGAGGTAAAAGTACGGGGCGTATTCAGTCATCGTCTCTTCTCCTGAGAAAGTCGCACGCGGAAAGCTCAAACTGGCACGGGACGTAAAGTATCTCGTTCGGGTGTGGCGCGGTCTCTCTCATCTCCCCCGCCTCCGTTCGTATCTCGGTAATCTTGAAGCTTACAGTCGGCCCGTTCGGGCTAAGCGCCTCGAGGGTGTCGCCGAGCTTGAAGTGGTTTCTCTGTCTCAGCTTTATATAGCCGTTTTCGCTTCCGAGAACGTTTCCGATAAAAGTGCAGGTCTGGGAATATTTCCCGTCGTTATTGTGATTTAAGGCGACGTCGCCGAAATAGAACCCGCTCGAATACGGCCTGTGCT
Source organism: uncultured Eubacteriales bacterium (assembly GCA_900317385.1). GTDB lineage: Bacteria > Bacillota > Clostridia > Oscillospirales > Oscillospiraceae > RUG626. Next base: position 254 of record ONGN01000093.1, on the reverse strand, counting down.
TCAGGGCAGAAAGCTCCTCGCGGCAGTTTTCGATCGTGTCCGTTCCGTCGATCGCCTTTCTGTAGGCGTTGACCGCCGTTGCGACGTAGTAGGCGGTCTTCATTCTCCCCTCGATCTTGAAACTTGAGACGCCCGCGTCCTGCAGCTTGTCGAGGAAGTCTATGCAGCACAGGTCATGCGAGCTCAAAACTGTAGTAAAGCCGTTCTCCTCTTCGATGGGGAAAAACTCGCCCGGGCGCTTCTCCTCGGTCAGA
>ONGN01000066.1 GCA_900317385.1 uncultured Eubacteriales bacterium | reverse complement strand
AAGTTACCGCCTTATGACGCAATCTCCCGGATCATCGCAGTACGCAAATGGGCATAATTTAAGCGCACTACGCCCACGCGCTTTGTTATAGTAACAAATCTCTTTCCCTATGTCAAGCACTATTTTCAAAAATTTTGAACTTTTTTCCGATAAATTCCCCGGTTGTGCTTTCGTTTTTGCCGAGATACAACATATTGAGGCTTTGGTCGAATTGAAGAGGGCGCTTCCCGGCATTGACAAAAGGCGGCTCTTATCTTAAAATGACAATCGACACCTATATTATATAATCCCGGCATTGACAAAAGGCGGCTCTTATCTTAAAATGACAATCGACACCTATATTATATAATGTACAGAAGGGAGAGTCGGCGCCGATGCAGATAGGCGCGGTTGAAGTTAAAACGCCCATAATGCTCGCGCCGATGGCCGGGGTGACTGACCTTGCCTTTCGTTCGCTTTGCCGTGAGTACGGGGCCGGGCTGACGGTGACCGAGATGGTGAGCTCGAAGGCGCTGATGTACCAGGATAAAAAGTCGATAGCCCTGATGCGGCTCGGCGAGGGGGAGAGCCCCGCCGCCGTCCAGATATTCGGCTCGGACCCCGTCTGTATGGGCGAGGCGGAAGACGGCCGAGCTCGCCGCGCCGGATATAATAGATATCAATATGGGCTGCCCCGGCGGAAAGGTGGTATCCTCCGGCGACGGGTCGGCTCTTATGAAAACTCCGGAAAAGGCGAGGGACGTCATCGAGGCCGTCGTCAAAAGCGTGTCATGCCCCGTTACGGTGAAATTCCGCAAGGGCTTCGACTCCGGCTCGGTGAACGCGGTCGAGTTCGGGAAGATGTGCGAGGAGGCGGGGGCCTCCGCCGTGACCGTCCACGGGCGGACGAGGGCTCAGATGTACTCCGGCCGGGCGGACAGGGAGATAATTCGGGCGGTCAAGGCCGCCCTGACCATCCCCGTTTTCGGAAACGGGGATATATTCACCGGCGGGGACGCGAAAAGGATGCTCGATTTCACGGGGTGCGACGGGGTGGCGATAGCCCGGGGGGCTATGGGCAGCCCGTGGATATTCCGCGAGGCGAAGGCGGCGCTCGAGGGGCGGGAGATACCCGAGCCTCCATCCTATATCGAGCGGCTCGAAATGGCGCGAAGGCAGTTCGAGCTTGCGGCCTCAGACCGAGGCGAGCGAACGGCCTGCCTTGAGGCGAGAAAGCACCTCGCCTGGTATATAAAGGGTATGCCCTACGCCGCATATTTCAGAGACAGGATAATGAGCGTTTCCACGCTCCATGATATATACGGGGTCACTCGCGATATCGAGGACGCCCTGCGTGAAAGAGAGAGGAGGCCGGACCGTGACGCCAGATGAGGAGATCCGCCTTGTTAAGGCGGCGGCAAACGGCAGCGAGAGCGCGTTCGAGGCTCTCGTCACCGAAAATCAAAAGCTCGTATATAACGTCGCACTGAAGCTGACGGGCGACCCGGAGGACGCCCTCGACGTATCGCAGGAGACCTTTCTGAAAGCCTACCGCAATCTCTCCTCGTTCCGCTTCGAGAGCCGCTTCTCCGCCTGGCTCTACAGGCTCGCTTACAACGCCTCGATGGACCTTCTGAAGAAAAAGCGCGGCACTGTCTCGCTCACCGCGGAGGACGAGGAGGGCGAGGAGCGCGAGCTCACGATCGCCGACACGGCGCCGACGCCGGAGGAGAGCCTTGAGCGCGAGGAAACGCGCCGCGCCGTCCGCGAGGCCGTCGCCCGCCTGCCGGAGGACAAGCGGGAGATCATCGTTATGCGCGAGTTCTCCGGTATGAGCTATTCCGACATTGCCGACGCTCTCGGCATCGAGGAGGGTACGGTGAAATCCCGCATTTCCCGGGCGAGAGCGGCTTTAGCGGAAATTTTATCCGAATACGGAACTTTTGCCCGACCTTCTTCGTCTAAAGAAACGAAGGGAGGGAAGAAGCATGCCTAACTGCGAGGATTTCCGCGAGCTTATAAGCAAATATTTCGACGGCGAGCTCAGCGCGGACGAGACCGCAGAGCTTAACGAGCATATCGCGGGCTGCGAGGACTGCTCCCGCTTTATGAGCGCCTATTCCCTCTTTTTGGACTCCGTACCCGAGGATGCAGAGCCTCCGGCCGAGCTTCTCTCCGGGGTCATGAGCGGGGTTCGCGCGATAAACGCGAAAAAGAAAAAGCGCCGCCGCGCCCTTATCATCCGCTGGACGGCAGCGGCAGCCTCATTTGCCCTCGTGATATTCGCCGGGCTCAGCCTCTTCCGAGGCGGGTATAAATCCGCCGATACCAAGTCCGCAGAGGCCGAGTCCGCGACTTCGAGCAATCATTATCTCGCTCCGACCGCGCCGGACGACTACGGCGCCGACTTTTCCGATGCAGACTTAGCCGAGGCTCCGATGGATATGGCGCCCGTCCCCGAGCCGGAGCCCGCGTTCCCCGCCGACAGCTTTGACGGCGCGATCGACGACACGTATAAGAACGAAACAATGGGCGCAGATCCCGGCGAGGCATACGAGCCGGAGGCGGAGCCTGTGACTGAGGGCGAAACCGTCGGCGGCCTGCACGTAACCTACGTCGACGGGATGTGCGCGGAGGCAACGGAGCTTTTCGCAGACAGGGAATGGGAGATTGAGCCCTCCGGGGATGAAGCGAATGAATTTTGGGTGCTCTTCCACTATCTTATCGATTGGGAAAAGGCTCTCGCCATCTGCGAGGAGCTGGAGGAGTCTCCCGCGATAGAGTCCGCGGAACCGATGATAGCCGAATATTGATAACGCAAGGCGCCGGAGTTTTTCCGGCGCCCTCTTCATTATTATCTCGCGCGTAGGGAGCGATGCCCACATCGCTCCGCCATTATCGTGAGTGGTCGCGCACTTCTGCGGAGGCATGTGGGCATGCCTCCCTACAGTGCCGTTTCGATAATGCTCTGTGGGGCTGACGCCCCCGTCAGCCCGCATAGCAAAAACGCCATCTAAGCTTTGTAGGGGAGTGGCTTGCCACTCCCGAACAGTATCCCGTGCGGTCGCGGGAGGGGCAAGCTCCTCCCCTACGGTTTTCATTCAAGCCTGTATTTCTTTTCGTAGTCTGCGTAGCGCCTTTCGTATTCAGTGCCGTGGCGCACGAGGTGGAGGTATTCGTGAAGGTCAAGCTCCTGCTTGCCAATTTCGAGTACGCAGCCCGCGATATTCGAGGCGTGGCCGCCTATCCTCTCGAGGGCGGTCAGGGTATCGACGAGGACGAAGCCCGTTTCGATAGTGCATTCGCCCTTTGTAAGGCGCTCGACGTGAGCCGCCCTTATCTTTTCGCAGAGAGAGCTTATCACCTTGCATATAGGCTCGACCTCTACGGCCGCCTGACCGTCGCCGTCGCAGAAGGCGGAGAGCGTCTTTTGAATAAGCTCCTCGGAGGCGGCAAAGACCACCTTGAGCTCAGCCTCTGCTGCGGGCGAGAAGCCGGACTTCTTCTCCTTGAGCTCGCGAGCAGCCCGCATTATCGTTACCGAGTGGTCGCTCACACGCTCGAAGTCGCTCAGGCAGCGGAGAAGCTGCGAGACGGCGACGGCGTCCTTTCTCAACAGATCGCTGGAGGATAGCTTGACGAGGTAGCTTCCGAGCTTATCCTCGTATTCGTCGACCTTCTTTTCCCAAGCCTCTATCTTCTCGGCCTTTTTCTCATCGAACTGAGAAAACAGTCCGAACGAGGCGAGAACTCCGTCGGCGGCAAGCTTCGCCATATCGCGCTCGACCGAGCGGCTGCGCGCGAGGGCAACGGACGGAGTTGCGAGAAGTCGCTCGTCCAAAAGCACGGCGTCTTCGCTTCCGCCCCGGACTACCGCGCGGGCAAGCTTCGTTAGAAGGCCGGAGAGCGGCATAAACAGCAGAACGGATATGAGCTTGTACCCCGTGTTTATCGCGGCTATCTCCACGGGCAAAACGGCCTCGGTACCGAAGCTCCAGCCCGCGAGGTTATATATAATAAGGTATAGCGGCAGGAAGATGAGGGCGGAGAGCACGTTGAAGATGAAATGCGCGGCGGCGGCGCGCTTTGCCTCCTTCGAGGCGCCAACGGCGGCGAGAGCCGCTGAGATGCAGGTGCCGATATTCTGGCCAATTATGATGGGCACGGCGGCGTTTATCGGTATGCTCCCCGTCGCCGAAAGAGCCATCAGAATACCGATAGACGCGGAGGAGGACTGGATGACCACCGTAACGAGAGTTCCGACGGCGATGCCGACGATGGGATTCGACACAGCGGAGACGATGCCGATAAAGGCGGGGTCGGTTCTGAGATCGGCGACGGAGCCGCTCATTATCTCCATTCCGTACATCAAAACGGCGAAGCCGAGGAGAACGAGGCCGGTCTCCTGCCGCCTCGTGCTCTTTGAGAAGTTATGCAGAAGTACGCCGAAGAGGGCGAGGACGGGCGTAAAGGTGGAGGGCTTGAAAAGCGAAAGTAAAAAGCTGCCGCCCGAGACGCCCGAAAGGCTCAGTATCCACGGCGTTACCGTCGCGCCGAGGTTTGCGCCCAAAATAATAAAGACGGACTGCGTCAGCGTCATAAGCCCGGAGTTGATGAAGCCGACCACCATCACCGTAGTGAGTGAGGATGACTGCATCAGCGCGGTAACTCCCGTTCCGAGAGCGAGGCCGACGATGGGCTTCCCAGTTACGTTCTTTAGAAGGTCCCTCAGCCTGTGGCCCGCGCGCTTTTCCAATGCCCCGCCCATAAGATTCATCCCGAAAAGGAAGAGAGCAAGGCCGCCAATCAGCGTTAGTCCGTCGAAAATATCCATTTTTGTACCTGCTCCTTACCGCGGGAAAACCACCGTTGGCAGGCCTCTTGGACCGTCTCCCGCTTTTTATGATTTCTTTATCCGCAGTAAGTGTATCATATCCGTTATTTGGCTGTCAAGCCATAAAACCGCTTTCCGTTCTCAAGCGTCACCCGCGCAAGCTCCTCTGCGCCGAGGCCGCGAAGGGCGGCTATTTTTTCCGCGACGTATCTCACGTTCCGCGAGTCGTTCCTCGTTCCGCGCACGGGCTCGGGCGACATATAGGGGCTGTCCGTCTCTATCATAAGCCGCTCTATCGGCATTTTCGCCGCGACCTCAACGGCTCTTTTCGCGTTTTTAAAGGTCACCACCCCGGTAAAGGATATATACCAGCCGAGGTCGAGGATCGTCTTCGCCGTCTCCCAGCTTCCGGAAAAGCAGTGGACTACTCCGATAATATCCGAAAAGTCCTTGATTATGCCTAAAAAATCCGCCGTAGCCTCCCTCTCGTGGGTGATGACCGGCATTTTAAGCTCCCGCGCAAGCTCAAGCTGCTCGCGGAAAACGCGGTGGCTCAGCTCCTTGTACTCCGCCCCGTAGTGGTAGTCGAGGCCGATCTCGCCGACGGCGACGCACTTCGGGTGGGCGGCGAGGGCGCGCACGTCTGAAAGATAGCCCTCGTAGTACTTGTTCCAAAGGTCGTTCGGGTGCAGCCCGGCGGCGAAATAGACGAAATCAAACTTTTCGGCGATGTCCCTCGCCTTCCTCGCGGAATCGAGATTTGAGGCCGGGTCGACTATCAGCTCTACCCCTCCTGAGCGCATTTTTGATAGAAGCTCGTCCCTATCCTCGTCGAAAGCCGCGTCGTCATAGTGGGCGTGAGTGTCAAATAACATAATTTTCCCAACTTTCTTATAAAAAAAGCTTGCAAATAGAATTTCTTTGTGCTATTATCTATCTACTGTCTTTAAAAGTATACAACTTTTTCGCAAATTTGTGAAGGGAATGAAATAAAAATGGGTGCTTTGGAAATCGTCCTGACAATCGTTCAGCTTTTGGCCTGCGTGGCTATCGTTCTCGTGGTCCTCTTCCAGTCCGGCAAGAGCTCCGGCCTCTCCGGCGCTGTTTTCGGCGGCGGCAACGAGACCTTTATGTCGAAGAACAAGGGCAAGAGCTTCGACGCCAAGCTTGCAAGAGCCACCAAGTGGCTCGCCGCTCTCTTCGTCGTTCTCACTCTCGTGCTGAACTTCATCGTCAAGAAGTAATCGAAAAAGCTTTCGGCCGCCCGAATTGGGCGGCCGGTTTTTTGCCGCCCCGCGAAATTGCGGGGCGGCGTTTTTCATTATTTCTCAGCCCTGCGCCGCGGTGATAAGGCTCATCTTATAGACCTCGTCGGCGTTGCAGCCGCGGGAGAGGTCGTTTATCGGGGCGTTCAGTCCCTGGAGTATCGGGCCGTAGGCCTCGTAGCCTCCGAGACGCTGTGCTATCTTGTAGCCGATGTTGCCCGCCTCGATGAGGGGGAAGATGAAGGTGTTCGCGTAGCCGGCGACGGTGCTGCCGGGGAACTTGAGCTGGCCGACCTCGGGGGATACGGCGGCGTCGAACTGCATCTCGCCGTCGATCTCAAGCTCGGGCGCGAGCTCCTTCGCGACCCTGGTCGCCTCGGCGGAGAGAGCGACGGTGCCGCCCTTGCCGCTTCCCTTGGTTGAGAAGGAGAGGAGGGCGACCTTCGGGTCGATGCCAAACACCTTTGCGGTGCGGGCGGACTCAACGGCGACCTCGGCGAGCTTCTGAGCGGCGGAGAAGGTGACGTTACCCTCCTTGTCGAGGGTGTCCTCATAGCTGAGGTTTATCGCGCAGTCGCCCATGCATATCGTGCGGAGCCTCTCCTCGCCGAAGTCGCGGCTGAGGATGAAGGCCGAGGATACGAGATGAGCGCCCGGGCGTGTCTTGATAAGCTGGAGGGCGGGGCGGACGGTGTCTGCCGTTGAATAGGTCGCGCCGCCGAGGAGGCAGTCGGCCTTGCCCATCTTGACGAGCATCGTGCCGAAGTAGTTGCCCTTCTTTAAAAGAGCGCGGCACTCGTCCTCGGTCATCTTGCCCTTGCGAAGCTCCACCATCTTCGCCACCATGGCGTCGAATTCCGGATAGGTCTCAGGGTCGATTATCTCGGTCGCGCCGAGCTCCACTCCGCAGTCGGCGGCGTTCTTGCGGACGACCTCCTCGTTTCCGATGAGCACGGGGGTGAGGATGCCCTCGCTGAGGAGCTTTCCTGTCGCCTCCATGATGCGCCTGTCGTGGCCCTCGGTGAATACGATGCGCCTGCCCTGTCCGGCAAGCTTTGCCTTTAGTGCCTCAAAAAGATCCATTGGTGATTCCTCCTTGATATATTGATTTAATTTTCATTTTCTCTTACAAGCCCGAACATCGAGTAGGATTCGCGGAGAAGCGCCGTCAGCCCGTCGTAGTCCGGCAGCTCGCCGTCCCCGGCGTTCACCCAGCCGAAGGTCGCCTCGTATTTTTCGGCGTTCGGGAAATACTTGTCCGTTTCCTTAAATAACGCGCTAAGCTCCTCTTCGCTCCCGGCGGTGACCGCGTTTCCCTCCGCGTCGGAGTAGGTGTAGGTTACGTGGTCCTCTTCCTTCTCCAAATCGTAATCGTTATAATACGAGAGGCTGTCCAGATGCCTGTCGCTTATCTTCCCGTCCTTCAGGGAGAGGGCGCTTTTAACGCAGTACCACTCGGCGTAACCGTTTCGGAGATTATCATATACCACATAGTAATAGACCCCGTCGGAAAGATAGCAGACAGCCCCCTCGTCCACCAGGTCGGGCTGGGAGTCGCCCTCGGCGTAGGGCAGGGTACACTCGTAAAGGCCGTCCTTCGCCTCGTTCACCTCGTAAAAACGCGACCAAGAGTAAAGACCCGTGCCCACGCTCGCCTCGCACCGCGCTATCTCAAGCCGTCCGTTTCCGTCCAGATCCGTCACTGCATACCATTCAAACCCCACGGGCTCCCGGAAGAGCCAAAGCTCCACGTTATCGGCGATAAGCTTGAGCTGCTTTTCAATGTCGGCGTCCCTCCCCATCCCGGCAGCGCAGGCCGGAACGGCGATGACAAGCGCGGCGCAGAGTATGACCGCCGTCAGTCTTTTAATAAGTCTCATAACGCCCTATTCCTCGTCGAGCTTTAAAACTGCCATAAAGGCCTCCGTCGGTATCTGCACCGTGCCGAGGGAGCGCATCTTCTTTTTGCCCTCCTTCTGCTTTTCGAGAAGCTTCTTCTTTCGCGTTATATCGCCGCCGTAGCATTTGGCCAGTACGTCCTTGCGCATAGCCTTCACCGTCTCGCGGGCGATGACCTTGCCGCCGATAGCCGCCTGAACGGGCACCTCGAAGAGCTGGCGCGGGATATTCTCCTTGAGCTTCTCGCAGAGCCGCCTCGCCCTCGGGTA
>ONGN01000138.1 GCA_900317385.1 uncultured Eubacteriales bacterium | reverse complement strand
CCTGAAGGACGCCTATCGCTGCGGCACCTATCACCGGCGGGGGCTGAAGGCCTGCACAAGTCATCACATTAGAGTTGATAAGCTGGACGAGCTCATAAAAGAATACGTCCGCATGGTTAAAGATAACTCCGCTTCTATGTTGGAGCGTCTCAATACAGAACTGAAAGCCGAAGAAAACGACATTACCGAAGCGGAACAAAGTGTAGACAATCTTGAAGCAAAGATAGAATATCTGAAAAAAGAGCTGATAGCTACAAAGCAGGATCGGATCCGAGAAAATGTGAAGCATCCGGAGCTGGCAGATCTCACAAACGAAATTTACGACAAGATGGAAGGCGACTTGGCAAAGCAAATCTCCGGTCTTAACAATCAAATATCCCTCATCTCGGATAAGCGCAATACGATCATCCGCGTAAACCGCGCCGCAAAGACCGCAATGGACGTTTTTGACGATATTCTGAACAAGCCTAAGCTTGAAAAAGCCGATCTGCAGCTGATAATCGAAAAGATCAAAGTGTACGAGGATCATATCGAGGTCGATCTGAAGCCGGATATCGATGCGCTGCTGAGTTCAGGAAAACTTCCTCAGGAAATACCGGAATTTCAGATAATTCAAAAAAGCGATAATCATAACAGCAAAATTTATTCTATCAATGTTATCAACAACGGCGACCCGCTGGAGATATACACTGAGAAGGACGGAGAGGTCATTTTCAAGAAATACTCGCCGATGGGCGAGCTCGGAGATTACACCGCGGCTATGTGCGAAACGCTCGGGCGCGCGGCGGGCGTGCCCGTCGCTATCGCCGACAGGGACGCGGTCATCGCCGTTTCCGGCGTGCCGAAGCGCGAGCTTCTCTCAAAGCCGCTCAGCGCCGACCTTGAGGGCGTTATGGAGCTGAGGCAGGTTTACACCCGCAAAAAGGGCGAGAGCGGCGTTCGCCTGAGCGACGCGGCGGAGAAATACTCCGTTACGGTGTCCGCGCCGATACTCACCGAGGGCGAGCTTATGGGCAGCGTCGTCTTCTTCACCGACGGCGACGGCGGCGCAGGCGAGGTCGAGACGAAGCTCGCGCAGACTGTGGCGGGCTTCCTCGGAAAACAGATGGAAAGCTGAAAAAGCGGCGGGATTTTCCCCGCCGCTTTTTCAGCTTTTCTTTTCTTCCGCTTTTTTAAAAGCTTCCTCGACAGGTCTCGCGCGGTTTATCAGCCGCGATCTTTTAATAAACTCGTCGATCTGCGTTTTCGCGAGCCCGATCTCCGAGTGAAGCTCGGCCGCCGTCATTCTCAGCGCCCCGGAGCCGAGGATTATCATCTGCTCCGGCCCGTCCGAGGTGGCGACGTAGACCTTGTGCTTCTTCGACAGTTTATGCGCCGTCTTCTCGATATAGGTATCCGCAGTCTCCGCCTCTTTGGTGTAAACCACGCTTATCCCGTGGTACTCCTCAACGCTGCCTCTGTTACCCTCGACCTTGTAGGCGTCGAACACGAGGATGACCTCGTTTTTCTTCACTCCGCGGAAATTCGCAAGCACGTCCGCCAGCACCCTTCGCGCCGCGTCAACGCTCGTCTCGGCAAGCTTTCTGAGCTCGTCCCAAGCGAATATCACGTTGTACCCGTCTACGAGCAGGTATTCCTCCCCGGTAAATCGCGGCTTTATCTCCCTCGGCCCCTCCTCAAGGCTGTGGCGCGGCTCATACTTCCGCCTCTCCTCATTTGGCAGCAAGTCCCGCCTTTGGCAGCAAGTCCCGCCTTTTAGTTTCGCCGTAGGTCTTCTCGAATATCGCCCGAAGCTCCTTGTCCTCCGCCGCCCGCGTTGCGGGTTTATCAGGCGTTTTCCCCACTTCGCTTGTAAAACTCTCCGTTTTACGACTTAAGGCACTTTCTAAATGCATCTTTTTGGGAACTTCGCTCCACTTTACCACTATCCCCGCTCCGTGGGAGCAGAAGACGCTGTCAGGGCTGTTACTAGGGTCGCGCTCCGGATCATAGCCTATTTCCCCGATGACCTTCTCCGCGTTGTGGCACTCCTCGTAGCCGCGTATAGCGGCGGAGAGCCTTCCGCGCCCCCTCGTGTACGAGGCGAGGACGGTATCGTAGCCGTGGAGCTCGGAGGCCGGGGCAGAGCCCCGTATAACGGCGCCGTCCTCGCCGAGCTCGGGCGCCTCAGTCCGCGCCTC
>ONGN01000091.1 GCA_900317385.1 uncultured Eubacteriales bacterium | reverse complement strand
AAAAAGATAGAAAAAATGCGAAAAATGCTCGACCTTGTCGCTGAACGCTCGAGGGAGCACGAGACGCTTGAGCTGAAAATGCGTATCCATAACGATATCGGAACGTCTCTTGTCGCCCTTTCCAAACTGATGGAAGAAAACGCGCTTACGGACAGCGATGCGCAAATCGAAACACTGGAAAACGCGGCGAGCTATTTTGCCGGACGAGCTCCTACGCCGTACGGAACAATTGAGGAGGCCTTTATTCAGGCTGAAAAGCTAAATATTCGCCTTGAAATCAGGGGAAATGTTCCGAATAAAGCTATTGAAAGCCTCGTTACCGCCGCAGCCAAGGAATGCGTAACGAACTGCGCCCGTCACGCGAGGGGAAGGTCTGTAAGTGTAGAGATAAAGGAGCTGTGCGGTATTTATACGGTGACTATAACGAACGACGGCGAGCCGCCTCGCGGTACGGTAATTGAAGGCGGCGGACTATCCGCTCTCCGCAAAAAGGTCGAGAGAGCGGGAGGGGAGATGCAAGTTACCGTTAACCCCGCTTTTGCGCTGATACTTAATCTCCCGGGAAAGGAGCTTCAGGAATGATAAACACCGTGATAGTTGAAGATAATGCTATGATGCAGGAGCATCTTAAGGAAATGCTCATAAAAGCGGGAAAATTTTCGATAGCCGCCGTTTTTAGCGACGCGTTCCTTGCGGAGAAGGAGTGCGGGCACGGCGGCGTGGACCTCGTTCTCATGGACGTTCAGACCCTGCATAATCATTCCGGCCTTGCAGCGGGCGAGCGCATAAAAAAAGTAAGCCCAAATACTAAGGTGATCGTGGTGACGAGCCTCGTTGATCCTGAGATCATAGCCAGGGCAAAAAGGGGAGCCGCTGACAGCTTATGGTATAAGGATCACAGCTCTTCGGACCTTATGGACGTGATCTGCCGTACAATGGCGGGTGAGAGTGTTTTCCCGGACAGCTCGCCGAGCGTTGAGCTCAAGGATATGTTTTCAGGCGATATCTCGCCCCGTCAGCTTTCCATACTCCGCCGTTTCGTCCTCGGTATGACCTATGAGGAGATCGCGGACGAGCTTAAAATCACCAAGGACGGGGTAAGATGGAATATAAATCAGCTTATCGAAAAGGGCGGATTTCAAAATAAATACGAGCTTCTGATCGCGCTTGTCGAAAAAAAGCTGATCGTCACAAGCCTTACAGACTCGGATGATGAATAATGAGCGGTCACTACCACAAATGGTAGTGACCGCATTTATAATTTGCGTTATACTATAAATGGATAATAATATCAAAATAATGTACGAATTGAATTTGCATTTAGAAAGGAACGATATTATGAAAAAAATTCTTTGCATTTTGCTCTCCCTGCTGCTCGTTCTTTCGATAGCGGCATGCGGGGGCACCACCTCCGGAGGCGGTGACGATGACGACGACTCACCGAAGACATCAAAACCGGATAAAACCGAGAATACAGATAAACCCGAAGGGACCGGCGAGGGCGGGGAAGTGACCGGCGAATACTACGATACCGGCAATTTCAAAGCCATTGTGCCCGCAGGCTGGAAGGCCTTCCCGCAGCACGACGTATTCTCCGACGATCCGAACGAGATGAACCCGAACAGGCTTACGATCTGCAAGGGCGGGAACGACGATTGGGATCTCTTTACAAAGCCGAACGTTCAGATAAGCTACGGCGGCGCGAGCACTACGCTTTGGGCGACCGATGAGAGCTGGTACGAGGACGTTGAAGCGCTTGAGCCCTACGTTTCTGGCAATCACACCTGGACCGGCTTCAAGGGCACGAGCCTCGGCTATAAGTACATATTCCTTTATGAGGATACCGGAAAGATCCAGTATCAGATCAGCATTATGTACGAGACAGACGCAGGCAGCATCAGCCTGGACGACGCCGACGTAAAGGCGATACTCGCGAGCATAGAGCCCACGAACGCCGACGACCTCGCGGCAATGGCAGAGGCTCAGCCCGAGGAGCCCGCGGCGACTGAGGAACCGGGTACGACCGAAGATCCCACCGAGCCTGTCGACGTTCCCGCGACGCCCGCCGCTGACTACGGTTGGTGGGAAGGCGAATGGTACGGCTGGTGGTGCGTTAAAGACGGTACCGGAGTATTTGAGAACCTTAACGATTTAGCTTGGGACGCCTATGCTGAAATCAACGTATATTATGACGGTACCGGCATTATTACCCTTTGGGATACCGAGACAAGCCGCAACAGTCCGCTTATGACCTGTTGGCTTACCTTCGAGCCGGGCACGGATGAGCGCGGCGCGATGGTAGCAGACACGGGTTCCTTCTTCGACTCCGGAAGCTGGCTCCCGAACTGGAGCGTAAACGCAGAGCCCATCGCGGCTCGCGATTGGATATCTGATTCGGGCAATTCCACCGTGTCTCACTTTGACGATATGATCGAGATTGTGGGCAAGTACGTAGATCCCTATTATTCTACCGAATCCTTTACATATCATATTTATCTCCGCCCCTGGGGGACACTGTGGGAGGACGTTAAGACCGGCGATACCTCCGGCTGCATTTACAGGGATATGATGCCGCTCTATTACGACGGCTGGTATCTGCCGCTCCTTGAAAAGGGCGTTGATTCATTGCCCGCTTCCTTTAGCGCAGGTAAAGAGCTTCTTGGATAATTATTCGGAGGGGAAAAATTATGACAAAACGCTTTATATGCATGATACTGTGCTTGATCATGATACTTGGAGTGCTTCCAATCGCTGCAGGCGCAGCGGAAATATCCGAGGTTTCCATTCTTGGAGTCAGGCAGCCGATTGCCGGAGAGACGTTTGACACGAGCTATTCCATTCCGAACGGAGTCGGATACGCTAAAGATTCCGCATATGCGGAGATAGAGTGGTACGATCAGGGAACGAGCTTTTCTGCCGCGAAAACCTACGGAACGCCGAGCGGAACGAAGCTCTCATCAGGCGCCAAGGCTGTTTCCGGGCATTGTTACGTTGCCGTGCTTCACCTGGCAAGAAAGGACAACAATACCTTCCCGAAAAAGTCTTTTTCAGTCAGCGTGTCCGATGAGATGGCAATGCGTGTCCAAGGCAAGGACGGATGGTCAAAAGGCATTTCCAGTTCATCCTACTACGGAGCCGTATATCTCTACTATAAGACCGACGTCATATACGACGATAATAACGGCATTTACCTGACTCTCAACAGACCATTCGACGGAACGGTCGTTGCGGGTGAGAGAGTATGGAGCGCTTCCGATTTTTCATTTGACGGCGCTCAGGATTTTGATCTCACGGTACAGTGGGAAGTCAACGGAAAAACGCTCTCCGAAACAGACGTATTCTACTATCCAGGCCGTACTTACACGATGTGGCTCTATTTCAAATCCCAGAGCTATAAGCGCCTCGGTTATATCCAGGACGGTACTTTCGTTGTGCTGAACGGCGGCGATTATTCAGGCGACGTCTCAAGCAACACAGGCACCTACGGTTGGGCGAAATTCCAGTTTACCTGCGCGATGACGGTCAGCGAAGTTTCGATCGAGAGTATAAAAAACCCCGAAGCGGGGGAGGCCATGCAGACAAGCGGATTTACCTGTTCGCCCGATAAAGTATCGGTCCGATTCGATAACTGGTATCAGACGAGCGGTGTTGAGTTCGATATGGAAGCTACAGGCCGCTTCAAGCCTTACACACAGTACAGACTTGATCTTACCCTGGTTCCCGCCGAAGGCTATACGCTTATGAATCTTATCCTTCCCGTTATATACGCTAACGTCGGAACGGTCAGTAAAATGACTAAGAACAGCGACGGAACCATCACTGTCGGAATAAGCTTCAGAACTGACGGCGAGGAAATGACCGCTGTTCATAATACAAGCGTGGAGATCAATTCGCCAAAAGTCGGCGAATCGCCGTCGTACGTTGCCGCTATTCTCGGTAAAGGCTACGAAGTCCTTGACGACAGCGAGGGATACTTTGTCTCAGGTATCTGCTGGACCGATATTACGCAGGATGTGAATATGACTCCCGAAGAAAGAGTCATCAAGGAACAAAAGTACTATCAGTTCAAGGCCGGGCATACATATCAGGTCGAAATTGAGCTCTCTGCCTCTGACGGCTACTATTTCGCAGACGACGCAGAGGGAAAGATCAACGGAGGCGAAACCCTTTCTCAGCGTATCGACGATATGATTCTTCTTACCTATATGTTTGATACGCTTCCGTCTGATTCATCCACTGAGATAACCGACATTTCCGTAACGATAGCGGATCCCAAGCCGGGCAATTCTCCGAGCTTCAAAGCGACCGTTCCCGCAGACGCGAAATACTCCGTTTCTCAGGTGCTTTGGTTTGACGATGAGACGAGTGAAAAGCTTACCTCAAGCGATAAGTTTGTAAAGGGCAAGGCTTATATCCTCAATATGAAGCTTGTTCCCTCAAGCGGATGCTCCTTTCCCGATCTTCCGTACCTTAAGGTGACGCTGAACGGCGGCGGCGCACAGATCATGCCGGGCGACGGAACACTGACGATCCAGCGCACCTTCATACTTGACGACGAGGTAAAGAAAAACCCGTTTACAGACGTCAAGGATACTGACATCTTCTACGACGCCGTTCTTTGGGCGTATTACTCAGATCCGCAGATCACGAACGGAACGAGTTCCACCACCTTCGGCCCCAATAAGACCGTTACCCGTGGACAGACCGTGACCTTTCTTTGGAGAGCCATGGGCTGCCCGGAGCCCAAGTCTACGAACAATCCGTTCGAGGACGTCAAGAGCGGCAAGTACTATTACAAGGCCGTTCTTTGGGCGGTAGAGCAGGGGATAACCAACGGTACCGACGCAACGCATTTTTCACCCGATAGGACCTGCTCCACGGCGCATATTATCACCTTCATTTACAGGACCGTCGGCGCCGGCTCGAACGGCTGGTATAAGGTCGCAGGCGCCTGGGCGGAGGACGAGGGTCTTCTTGACGGTATCGATCTCGAGGTCAGCCCAAGCGTGGACTGCCCCCGTGCGGACGTCGTTCTCTTCCTGTTCCGCAAGCTCGCAAAGTAATCTAAATGACTACAAAAATATCGGCAAGGGTAAAAGCCCTTGCCGATATTTTATTATGCTTTATTTCAATCGACTTTGGGAAGCTTTGCGAAGCTCTTCCGAAGCTCCTCGTCGGTGGGAATATAATCGTCCATA
>ONGN01000086.1 GCA_900317385.1 uncultured Eubacteriales bacterium | reverse complement strand
CGATTTCTCCGACAACTCCGCCGGTTGGAAGTTCTCTGAGTGGGAGATGAAGGGCGTTCCCCTCAGGATCGAGCTTGGGCCCAGGGATATCGAGGCAAATCAGTGCGTAGTC
This sequence comes from uncultured Eubacteriales bacterium, assembly GCA_900317385.1. GTDB lineage: Bacteria > Bacillota > Clostridia > Oscillospirales > Oscillospiraceae > RUG626. The sequence goes on along the minus strand of ONGN01000086.1, from coordinate 5,575 downwards.
GCAAGGCGCGATAACGGTGAAAAGGTTACCGTCTCCCTCGACGAGCTTGTCGAAAAGCTTCCCGAGCTTCTTCAGGCGGTACACGACGGGCTTTACGAAAAGGCCCTCGCAAATCTTAACGAGCACACCTATTCTGCCACCGAGGTTTCCGAGGTCAAGAGCATTATGGAAAACGGCGGAGGCTTCGTAAAGACGATGTGGTGCGGAAACGAGGAGTGCGAGGTCAAGATGAAGGAGCTCGCCGGTGTTTCAAGCCGCAATATTCCCTTCGCTCAGGAGCATATAGCCGATACCTGCCCCGTATGCGGGCAGAAGGCCGACAAGATGGTCGTTTGGGGAATAGCGTACTGATATGAATATTTGCGTTTATCTCAGCGCGCAGGACGGAAAAAGCGAGGCCTATAAGGAAACCGTAAGGCACTTCGGAAAATTCATCGCCGAAAACGGTCACCGCCTTATTTACGGCGGCAGCAAATCCGGGCTGATGGGCGAAATCGCAATCAGCGCTCTCGAAGCCGGTGGCGAGGTCATAGGCGTTGAGCCCGAGTTCTTTATCGAGGCCGAGTTCCAGCTTGAAGGTCTGACCGAGCTTATCGTCACCAGAAGTATGAACGAGCGCAAGGAAAAGCTTATTGAGCTTTCCGACGTGTTCGTCGCCTTTCCCGGCAGTACGGGCACCCTTGAGGAGATCGCCGATACCGTTTCTATGATAAAAATGGGTATGATCGAGAAAAAGATGATAATATTTAATTACAACGGTTTTTACGAGCCGCTGAAGAAGCTTTTTTCGTCGATGATATCCGAGGAGCTTATAAGAGAAGACGAGCTTTCCGGCGTTTTATTTGCCGATAGCGAAGCCGAGCTTATGAGCCTTATTGAAAAGCTATAAAAGAGATCGGGGTAATTTTGAAGTTACCCCGATTTTTCTTATTTAATCTATTTCAATTTTAAGTCAACCTATGCTATAATAAATAAAATATAACCCTACGAAAGGGGCGCACGTTATGGCCGGTGAAAAGAAGAAAAAGAAGATAATGGTCATAGGTCACAGAAATCCGGATACCGATTCCGTTTGCTCAGCGATAGCTTACGCAAATCTGAAAAACAAAACATCCGACAGATCCGAATACAGATACGAGCCCCGAAGAGCCGGAGAAATAAATCAGGAGACGAGCTTCGTTCTCGATCTCTTTAATATGCCCGTTCCCAAGCTCTGTACCGACGTTCGCGCCCAGGTCAGGGATATCGACATCCGCGAGGTGCCCGGCGTGGACGGAAAGATGACGATGCGCCGCGCTTGGGAGACTATGCGAGATCAGGATATCACCTCGCTTCCGATCACGAAGAGCGATAACACGCTCGCCGGTCTCGTCACCCTCCAGGATATAGCTATGGCAAATATGGACAGTCTCGACCCGAGGACGGTCACAAGCGCGTCCACCTCGCTTGCAAATATCCTTGAAACGCTTAAGGGCGAGCTTATAACCGGCGATCCCGAATACCGCTTTACAAGCGGAAAGGTCGTCATCGGCGCGGGAAGTCCCGACGTTTTGGAATCGAGTATGGAAAAGGGCGATATCGTACTGCTTGCTAACAGGTACGATACCCAGCTCTGCGCTATCGAAATGGAAGCCTCGTGCATCGTTATCTGCGAAGCGCCGGACGTTGCGAAAACGATAGTCAAGCTCGCGAATATGAATAACTGCGCTATTATTACGACGCCTTTTGATACCTATACAGCCTCGTATCTTATAAATCAGAGCATTCCGATCGAGCACTTTATGCAGAAAAATCTCCGCACCTTCTCTCTCAGCACAACGGTAGAGGAAGCGAAAAAGCTGATGAGCTCAGTCAGATTCAACTACTTCCCCGTTCTCGATAAGGATAACCACTACAGGGGCGTTATTTCAAAGCGAAACCTCCTGAATCTCAAGCGCAAGCAGCTTATCCTCGTTGACCATAACGAGAAAACTCAGTGCGTCGAGGGCTATGAGGATGCCGATATCCTTGAGATAATCGACCACCACAGGATCGGCACCCTCGAAACGGGCGGTCCGGTTTACTTCCGAAATCAGCCCGTAGGCTGCACCTCGACTATCATATATCAAATGTACTTGGAAAACGGGATAGAGATCGAGCCGGATATCGCAGGGATCATGTGCTGCGCTATAATGTCGGACACTCTCGCCTTCCGCTCCCCCACCTGCACGAGGCAGGATGAGATTGCCGCCACGGCGCTTGCAAAGATTGCCGGGATAGACGCTCAGGAAACAGCGGCAAAAATGTTCGAGGCCGGAGAGCATATAGCCGATAAGTCGGCAGAGGAGATCTTCCTTCAGGATTATAAAGTATTTGTCCACAACGATATCCAGTTCGGCGTCGGCCAGGGCAGCTATGTAAGCGCCGAGGGACGCAAGACGGCTAAAGATATCCTTCTCCCCTATCTTAAGGATCTTATGCGGAGAGAGCATATTGATATGGTATTCTATATGCTGACGAGCGTGCTCGAGAACTCAACCGACGTGATCTGGGCCGGGTATGACGCTGAAAACGTCCTTCGCAAGGCATTCGGTGTCGAGCCCACAGGCGGATACTTTACCCTTGAGGGCGTCGTTTCAAGAAAGAAGCAGTTTATTCCCGCCGTCATTCGCGCTTTTGAATCCGGCGACGACGATTGATTAAGGAGATAATAACTATGAGAGCATACGAAAGGCTTATAAAGTACGCGAAGATCTATACCACGTCGGACAGTGGTAGCGATTCCTGCCCTTCAACCGAAAGGCAGCTTGACCTCGCCCGCATTCTTGCAGAGGATATGAAAGCCATTGGCATCTCCGGCGTCAGGCTTGACAAATTCGGATACGTTTACGGTTATATTCCCGCCACACCCGGCTATGAAGGCAAACGCTCACTCGGGCTGATAGCTCATATGGACACCTCGGAAGCTGCGCCCGGAGAAGGCGTAAAGCCCATTTTACACGAGAACTACGACGGGAATGACATATACCTTGACGGCGGTACGGTCATCAAAACTGCTACTTTTCCCTTCCTCAAGGATATGGTCGGAGAAACCCTTATTACTTCCGACGGAACCACTCTTCTCGGTGCTGACGATAAGGCGGGTATTTCCGAGATACTCACCGCCTGCGAGATCATATTAAGCGAGAATATCCCGCACGGAAAAATCTGTGTAGGCTTTACGCCCGACGAGGAGATTGGGCGCGGCGCCGACAAATTTGATATCGAGGGCTTCGGCGCCGACTTTGCCTTCACCGTTGACGGAGGTGACGCCGGTGAGATAGAATACGAAAACTTTAACGCCGCCGCTGCAGCCGTTACCGTTAAGGGCTTCTCCGTTCATCCGGGAGACGCTAAGAACAGGATGATAAACGCCGTGAACGTCGGTATAGAGTTCCACAACGCGCTGCCAAGCTATGAGCGCCCCGAGCATACCGAGGGCAGAGAGGGCTTCTACCACCTCGACGAGATAAAGGGTGATATCTCCTGTCTTGAGATGTATTATATTCTGCGCGACCACGACCTTAACAAGCTCGAAGAAAAGAAAGACACCATGCGCCACGTAGGAAAGCTTCTTAACGAGAAATACGGATCCGGAACGGTGACTGTTGATATCAGGGACAACTACCGCAATATGATTGAAAAGGTCCGCCCGCATTTCCATCTTATCGAGACGGCAAGAAAGGCGACGAGGCTTGCGGGACTTGAGCCGAAGGAGCTTCCCGTCCGCGGCGGTACGGACGGAGCCGTTCTAAGCTGGAAGGGTCTTCCCTGCCCGAATCTCGGCGTAGGTGGCTTTAACTTCCACGGCTGCGCTGAATTTGCAACGGCTGAGAGAATGGACAAGGCCGCCGAGATCGTGGTAAACATTATAAAGCTTTACGCAGAACAGTAAAGAAAAAAGCACTTCCGTTTTCGGAAGTGCTTTCTTAAATAAACTTATGATCAGCTCTGAGGTCCGCTGTATTCGCCGTACTCGCAGCCTGCGTTTGATACGGCGATCCGGTCTACAAGCTCGCCCTTATGGTAAAGTTCTACCCTGCCTTTTCCGTTTCCGCCGTTCCAAAGGCGGTTGTGCTTTTTCTTTCCGAACGGCGATTCGTAATTAATGAGGAGCATATCCGACTTGAGGCAGGTAAGATCCGTTACCATTTTATCCCGCCTGTTCCATTGCTCAACATGCCAGGTAAGCTCATAATCCGTTTCATGGCAGGAGAATTTGGTCTTCGTACCTGACCAGAATTTCGAGAAGTTGAACTCATATTCCCTGCCCTCGTAGTAGAAGGCGCTTAAAAGCTTTCCGTTCAAGTTTATCTTTCCGATTTTCGGTCTTCCGCCGCCGATGTCAAAAACGCTGTTTTCAAGCCTTTTGCCCGAGATCTCGCTTACGAGGTTGTTTGAGCTTATCCAAAGCCACGGCGACGTAAAATCTCTGCCCCAGTTCTTGTCCGCGTATCCATATGATGTCTCGGGAGATACGATATAACGCTCACCGTTGAATATCACCTCGCCGGAAAACTCGGTTTTCATTCCCTCGGCGTGCCAGTACATTTCAAAAAGCTTGAGCTTTCTCATAAGACTTCCCGCACCGTAGCCGACGTTAAAGGCGATTTTCTTATTGATTTTCAAGTTCCATGACATCTCGCCGTATTCGCACATCCATTCAGGGTGAGCCTCAGCTTCTTCCTTCAGCACTTTTACGCTGCCGCGTGTTTCGGTCTCATTAAGATAGCAATCCTCGGCTTTGATCGAGAACGGAACGCCCCAGTTGACGTCTATCCCGTTCCAGCCGAAAAACCTGTGGAGCTGAACTGCTCTCTTGCCCCATGCGCCGCACTTTACCATTAGATACGAGGGCTTGAACCAGTTCCGCTTATTCTCCCTAAGCTGACCGAGAACGGGCTCATCCTCGCCTCTTTCCGGATTAATGAGGAAGAATTCGATAAAAAACGGCTTCTCCTCTCCCGTCTTTTCATTTATCGCCGTGAAAGAATGCCACCACCAGTCGTAGCCGAACATTCCGAATTGTCCCTTAAGCTGGACGGCGTCTCTTTTTATATCATGCTTATTGAACACTTTATTTCACCTCTGCGCCTATTTTATCACTAATTCTTCTCTTTCTCAATTGCTAAATCATAAGTTTAGCGATATAATTGCATTCTGCGGAGCCCAGCGGCAGCCGGTGCGGTGACCAACGGCAGCCCGGCGGCGGCAGCGGCAGCGCAGTTTTTGGGGTGTAGTTTTTGCTGAGAGTGACCGCTGGCGCGGAAGTCAACGGCCACTCTGTGACAGGAACGGCCACACAGCGCTGTGCAGCGGCCGCCCGGCGGTGGTAACGGTCGGCCCCATTTAGGAACTGGAGCGGCCAAATCAGTCGGCTTGTTTGGGCTTAATGACCACAGTGTAGTGTCTGGTCGCTCGCTTCAAAATTGCGTTAGCGGCAACCTCGTCGTTCAGGATCATGGCACTCCAGCTTGCGGGCTCCCGCTGGGAGCAGATAATCGTACTGAGATTTATCTCGCTCCGCTTTTCCAAAATCTCAAAGAGGATTTTGACC
>ONGN01000085.1 GCA_900317385.1 uncultured Eubacteriales bacterium | reverse complement strand
AAGGTCTCTGCAGCGCAAAAACGCCTCTTTTCCAATGCTTGTCACACCGTCGGGGATCACAACGTCGCCGCCTGGGCCAACGTATTTTTCCAGTACGCCGTTATTGATCACAAAATCACTTGCGTTGCTCATTTTCTTTTTCCTCCAATTATTATTCTGATCAAAGCTCAAAACTTTCAAGCTCGGTGATAATCTCCTTCTGCCGCTCGTAGAACAGCAGTTCTTTATTGTGCGCGAAGTATTTATCGCAGCCATATCGCCCGATGAAATGGGCGCCGTAGTAGCTTATAGTCAGCTCAGTAACGAGAATAAGAAGCTCCTGTCCCTCCGGGAAGACCTCTTCGGCAAAGGTGAAAAGGTTATCGAGCTTCTTCCCGGCGTCATCCGCCTTTCGTTTAAGCTCCGCTGTCCGCTTGTCAAAGTCGGCTTTTATTGCTTTGAATGCCGCTATTTCGTTTTCCGGTCGATCTTTCTGTATTGATTCCCGCTCATTTTCGAGCATCTGAAGCGAGCGGTTGAGGGCGTACTGCTTGTCCGGCGAAAGGCTTGACGCTTTGACGCCGGCCTCAAGCTTTTTCCTCGTGTCTTCGATCTCGCGCTGTATCGACCGCTCCGCGTCGGCGTTCGGCTTTGCAAGCTCGACCCGCACCCGCTTCAGCGAAGAATGCAGCTCCGTTACGGCAAGCTCCTCCCTGCAAACTCCGCTCAGGTGCTCTCCTATGCCGTCGATCAGCAGGCCCAAAAGGCTCAGTCTCTCGTCAAATCTCGCCTTTTTCGCCCGCTCCTTAATGTCCGCGTTCGCGTTTCCGTCAAGAATGCGGTCCACCTGATAATCCGACCGATATTTATTGAAAAGGTCATAGTATATCGCAAAGTCCTTTGCGATCTTATTGTCCTGCAGGTACTGGCGGATAATGTTTTCATCTACCTTGTCGCCGTTTTCCTCGCAGAGACGTATTATATCGCTAAGGTCCGACCAGCCGCGGGCCGTAACGAATCTTTTTCCGTCCGCAGTGCTCTCAATTTTGTAGAAATCGGCCTTTTTTATATCGAGATACGTCAGGATCGCGGGGTGTGTGCTTCTGGCGTAGGCGTACTCCTTCCAAACGTCAAAGTCCGGCGTCACGTCTATGCGCTTGAGCCTGTCCCAGGTAACTATATCGAATTCGCGCACGGAATTATTATATTCCGGCGGGTTTCCGGCGGTAACGACTATCCAGCCCTCGGGTACGCGGTGACGCCCGAACGTCTTATACTGCAAGAACTGCAGCATTGAGGGCGCGAGCGTCTCGGAAACGCAGTTCACCTCATCCAGGAAGAGGATGCCCTCTTTAAGCCCCGTTGACTCGATCAGATCATATACCGAGGCGATTATCTCGCTCATGGTGTATTCGCTGACGGCGTACTCCCGCCCCCCGTAGTTCTTTCGCTCGATGAAGGGCAGACCCAGCGCGCTCTGCCTTGTGTGGTGGGTCATTGAATAGCTGACGAGGCCGACGTCCAGCTCCTGCGCGACCTGCTCCATTATCGCGGTCTTCCCGATGCCAGGAGGGCCCATCAGGAATATCGGGCGCTGCTTCTCGATCGGTATACGGTAGCCGCCGAATTCGTTCTTGGAAAAATACGCCCGCATTGCGATTTTTATCTGTTCTTTTGCTTCTTTAATATTCATATCTTCCCCCAAAGATTTTTTTTCGAGTCCGAACTGTTTGCTTATGCCGTTTGCTCTTCGATCTCGTGCTTTTTTAATATCAGCTTTATCGCCCATGGCGGAACGTTATAGTTGTTATCCTCCTCGTCCAGGAAGACGAACGCCGTCCGGTAATCCGGCATTTTACTCGGAAACGTGCCATAACCGTCCGTAAAATATATAAGCCCCTTCAGATTGGTAAACTCTCTGTTTCTTACAAGATCGTCAACGTAATCGAAAACCGGGCGGAAGTCCGTTCCGCCGAGGCCAAGGATATTCATATTTTTCAGATACTTGTCGAAATCCTCCTGGCTCGTGATCTTCGCGTCCTCCTGAACGGCCGCGTCGCACTGGATGATATGCACGTTGATTTTTGAAAAAAAGCTCTCTGTGCTCTTGAGGATGTTATATGTTTTCTGTAAGAATTTCTGCACTGTTTCGCCCGCCACAGAGCCGGAGGTGTCTATGGCTATCACGAATTCGCGGATGCGCTTCGTCTCCTTATATTCCAGCGGCTCAATAAGCGGCATATTGCCGTAAAGCGACAGGCCGTAGGTGTAGAAAACGTAATCGAATTCCTCGTCGTTTATGCGCATTACCTCTCCAAGAACGGCAAATTTTTTCAGGAACGCCGTATAGTCGTACCTTTCGCGGTTTACCTCACGCAGGTTCTGCAGCATTGCCGCCGGGTCTTTCCCCTGCAGTTTTGAAAACGTCTCCATATCCATCTGTATTCGTTCGGATACGCTCTTCCAATCTTCCTCCGAGCCGTATTCGGACTCGACTCGACCGTTTTCGCCGCCGTTCTGCTCATCGCTCCTGTCGCCTTCACGTTTCTGCGGCGAGTTACCGTTACCGTCGTTATCGTCGTTTTCGTCGTCGCCTTCGCCGCTGTCACTCTGCGGTGTTTTTTCCTCATCCTTCATATACCAAACGCTGTGGTCGTCGGCGTAGAACGCGCCTCTCAGCTCTGCCAGTTCGATCGGGGAAAGCTGCTTGTCCAGATAGTAGCGATATACCTTTTCCGCCGTGATCGTGCCGAGCTTACTCGTAAGCCTGCCTATCAGCGCCGCCTGCGCGTTCTCCCGCCCAGTTGATGCGGCGGTCAGCCCAAGCCCGCTTATCGTATGCTCTACCGCAATATCGCAGGCAAGGTCCCAAGCCTCGCGATCCACCAGCGTATGGATGAACATATGCCGAAAAACGCAGTGTAGTATCACGTGAAGATAGTCGCGCACGGGTATCGCTTTATCCGATTTATAGTTGCGCAGGATATGCATCGGCTCGTAGGCAAGGTACCTTCCGTCCGTCGCTAAATCAAACTGCTCATTGCTCATTAGAGTCAGGCGGCTAAGAGCTGCGTCCATAAACCGCAGGTTGACCAGTATCTGGTTGCGCGAGAGATTGAGAACGTCCCGCGCAAGGCCGTCAAGCTTTAGTTGCAGTTCTTCAATATCGTCCATTCGTTCACCCGATTTCCTTTTATGATCTCTGCTTCGGAATTATTTGATAATTGTTTCAAGCCATTTACAGGCGTATCTTGCAAACGTGATGGTTTACTCTTCTACGTATTTATAATTCTTTCTCTTAGCGTATTTGATAGCGTGGCTGCCCTTCGGCGCGTGGATAACGCCTTTGAAGCCTCCATTTATTGCAAACGCGTCGTTGCCAAAGCTCGTCACGCTGTCCGGGATCGTTACGCTCGTGAGGCTACGACAGTCGGAAAACACGTAGAAGCTTATTCTCGTCACGCCCTCCGGGATCGTTATGCTCGTGAGGCTACGGCAGCCGGAAAAGGCCGAAACGCCTATACTCGTCACACTATTCGGGATCACCACATCCGTGAGGCTATGGCAGTCTCTAAACGCCGCATAACCAATGCTCGTTACGCTATCAGGAATCGTTACGCTTGTGAGACTACGGCAGTCGGAAAACGCCTCTGCGCCTATAATCGTCACGCTATTGGGAATCTCGACTGATCTCAATTTAGAGCGTAAAAACGTCTCCTGGTCCTTGTCTTGGTGTTCGCTGAAGCAATGCTCGGCAATCTTTGTAACCGGTGTTCTTCCAATAATAGCAGGAACAATCACATCAGTTTCTTTCCCGTTATATCCTGTAATAATAAGACCGCCGTTTTCTCCCCTTTTGTTCGGCCAAATCTTTTTTATATCCGCAACTGTAACCGTACCTGTTCTGATATTCTTTCCCAAGCTAAAACTGCTCTTAGTTTTTGCGCTCCTTTCCTTTTCCGAAAGATTCGTGTTCTTCCAGTTAAGCAGCCAGGCCGCGCACTTGACCGCATGCGCTTTCGTAGCCTCGTCTATTCTTTCATCAATGGTGGTTTTTTTGACAATTCCGAACGATTCAAGCAGAATGAGGTCATCAACATTGTCTGTTTTGAAAGCATGGGCTGCAATTTCTTTTGCATTCCTTGCAACATAATTATTTAGGGTGCTCCGCATCTCCTCTGTAATTGGTTCCCGCGAATGCAGCCTGTTGAACAAATAGTCAATTTTTGCATCCGCAGTTAATTCCTTGAAGATTTTGTCGATTGCGGCAAAATTGAACTCTGCATTCTTTCCCCACGAAGAAGCATATGTACAACGAACTTTTCTCGTTTGTCCGTTCGGCATTCTAACTCTATATTTTTCTGAATCATCCTCGGCCGATCTGACAATAATTGTGTGTTCGTACCAATTTGCATTACCGACGCTAAGGGAATAGTTTTTTAGCTGATAAATTCCAATAAAACCTACTTTACCGTTATATTTGCCGTTCACATTATCCAGATGCTGTGGCGCTGGCTTTGCTTCCAAATCAATCGTGTCATATACCTCAATCTCAGGCACGCCCGCAAAAACGCTCAACGAAATATCTTTTACGCTCTTTGGCAGCCTGACTTTTTTCGCTTTGATGAAAGCGAAGGCATAATTTCCGATTGTCTCAACGGTTTCCGGAAGCGCAAGGTATTCAATTCCGGCATTTTCAAAGCAGCTATCTCCGATTTCAACCAAATTGGTCGGCCATGAAATTATGTTTAAGTTTGTGCAGCCGTAAAACAATTCCCGTTTAAGGACCTTGCAGTCAGGAGGCAGCACGATTTCTGTAAGCGCTGACATTTCTGCGAAGGCTTCTTCTCCGATTATATGTACAGATTGCGCGCAGACTACTTTTCTGATTTTATTGCAGCCAGAAAATGCCCTAGGCTTAATCTCTGTAACGCCTTCCGGAATAATATAATCAGTAACGTTGCATTCCGGAGGAAACGCTATTAGCGTGTCTCTGTTTGAGGAAAATAATATCCCATCCGACGAACTATAACTATCATTTTGGGGATCAACAAGTATTCTATTAAGCTTGACTTTTCCTTGAGGCGAAAAAAATTGTCCAAGGTCAGTACAGCTTGCGGGAATGACAAGCTCCTCCAGTTCATTGCAATTTGCGAACGCTTCATTTCCAATTTTAATTACAGTATCTGGAATTTGAACACTTTTAAGTCTTTCGCATCCATTAAATGCAGAATCTCCAATCACTAAAGTGCCTTCAGGAATATCAATATGCTCAAGTGACTTACATCCGCTAAAGCTACTTGCAGAGATAACGCCGCGTTCAAAAACATTGCCGTCCCATCCTGCTTTTCTGCCGAAAACAGTATGCGGAATGAGCACATTGGTAAGCGAACTGCATCCGTCGAATGCGCCGACGTCTATGCTCGTCACGCTGTCCGGAATCGTTACGCTCGTGAGGCTGCTGCAGGCCTGAAACGCATATTTGCCAAAGCTCGTCACGCTGTCCGGGAACGCCGCTTTTCCAATGCTCGTCACGCTGTCCGGGATCGTTACGCTCGTGAGGCTGCTACAGCCGGAAAACGCCTCATCGCCAATGCTCGTCACGCTGTTGGGGATCGTTACGCTCGTGAGGCTGCTACAGCCGGAAAACGCCCGATCCCCTATGCTCGTCACGCCGTCCGGAATCGTCACGCTCTTGAGACTGGTGCGCCAGTAAAACGCCCCATTCCCTATGCTCGTCACGCCGTCAGGGATTACTATTTTTTCACCTCTGCCGTAATAACCATATAGCACATCTTTTGGTATCATTATGCTCGTGAGGCTGCTGCAGCCGAAAAACGCCGCATCCCCTATACTCGTCACGCTGTTTGGTATCATTATGCTCGTGAGGCTGCTGCAGCCGGAGAAAGCATATCTGCCTATGCTCGTCACACCGTCAGGGATTACTATTTTTTCACCTCTGCCGTAATAACCATATAGCACATCTCTGAATATTACAAATCCGCTCGGATCAGCTAAACCGCAGCAGCCTGTAAACGCCGCATCCCCTATACTCTTTACGCTTTTTGGTATCATTATGCTCGTGAGGCTGCTGCAGCCGAAAAACGCCGCATCCCCTATACTCGTCACGCTGTTTGGTATCATTATGCTCGTGAGGCTGCTG
>ONGN01000083.1 GCA_900317385.1 uncultured Eubacteriales bacterium | reverse complement strand
CCGGGCTGTTCTTTATATCCATGGCCACATAGTCAGCAAGACCGGCATCGAGGATCCTGTGAAGCAGCTCCGGATGATTCCCGTTCGTGTCGAGTTTTGTGGCATAGCCCATCTCCCTGATGCGTCCAAGAAGATCATAGAGGCCCGGATGCAGGCATGGTTCACCGCCTGTGATCGCGACTCCGTCCAGAAGACCCTGACGCTTTCTGAGGAAGGCAAGAAGCTCCTCCTCACTCATGACCGGCGGGGCTTCCCCGGTGACAAGTTCAAAGTTGTGGCAGTATGGACACCTGAAATCGCACTGCCCGAGAAAGACCGTGCAAGCCACCCGCCCGGGAAAATCGAGCAGGGTCATTTTTTGAAGTCCGAATATTTTCATCGCTTTCCTCCGTTAAACAGCGGCAAGGATATGGAGATTTCTTATCTGCGGGTCGGTTATAGCGTCGTTCACCGAATACGCGTGCTTTTCAAGGTCGCCGCAGGTCGCCTTAGTGAGCCCCTGCGAGATGAGCTCTTCTATTATATCCGCGCATATTGATTCGATAACGTCCGCCTTTTCTTCGGCGGCGTCCCCGCCGTTCCCGGTGGTTATCAGATACTCGAAAAGCTCCGCCTCGAGGCTGAGCTTCGTGAGAGCGCGCAGGGCGCGGAAGCTCCATTTATAATAGGGCATATATCGCCCGTTTAAGAGGAATATGGCGGCCATGGCGTTTTCCGAAAAGCGGATGGCGGCGAGCTGAGCCGCCGCCGTCTCCCCATGCTTAAGCGCCCGGCGGTAGTTATACTGCCCGGCCTGAGCCGCGAGAAGAAGCCGCCCCGCAAGCTTTTTCAGCATTATATCGCGGGGATAGGCGGAGAGAGCCGAGCGAATAGAGCTTACCTCGCCGAGATTATCAAAGAATATCTCTCCGTTCACGGCCTCGCTGAGAAGCTCCTCCGGCTGGGTCATCCATTGGGAGAGAGTCAATATCCCGTCAGCCGAGCCGATCTTTTCTTTAAAGAAATCCGCCGTGCGTATTACACCGTGCCTCGCCCCTCCGACGGGGGATATCGAGGCGCGGCGGAAGCCCTCGAATTCCTTCGGAAGCTTCGCGTAAGCCCGCTCGAGAAGAAAGGCGTCGCGGCGGCTCAGCTTCTCCTCATCGGGAAGAAAAATGATAAAGCCCGGCTCAAAATCGTGATCCTGAGAGACCTCGTCGTCAAAGCCGAAGCACTCCGAGCCGCTTCCGCAGAGCCCGACCGCGAGACAGGGGAGAAGAGCGGGAAACTCCGCCTCGAGCATCGGCCTGCCGTAAGCCTCAAAATAGGCGCGGGAAAGCTCAAGCCCTTTCATAGATCTCCTCCGATCTGCGGTTAAGCTCCGCCGACGCAAGGAAGTACCCGTAGTATTCAAAGGTGGGGGCGCATTTTTCACATACGAAGGCGTAATACCAGTCACGCGGAGCTTTTTCACCGTCCAGCTTTTCCCACGCCTCGTCGAGAAGAGCAAAAATGCGGCTCTCGCCGGATTCAAGGCCGCTTTCCGCCTCAACGAGGTTTGCGAGATTCAGAAGCGTCATCGCCTCCTCAAGCTCTCCGCCGGGCGTTTTTCCCATAACGGCAAGGGCTTTTTTATAGCTCTCCTCAGACTCTGAGTATCGGCAGAGGGCGGCGAGGGTAAGCCCCATATTGTTGTATAGCCCGCCGAGAAGGTCTGGCCTCGCGGCGGCGCTCTTCTCGTAGATTGGAACGGCCTTGCGGAAAAGCTCAATCGAGCGCTCGTTTTCCCCGAATGCGTTCATCGCTGTGGCGCAGTTGACGTATGCGGTCGCGGCGCTCACGGTACCCTCGAAGCCGAGCTCGCCTATAAGCTCAAGAGCGCGGTCGGCATTTTGGAATGCCTTCTCTTTTTCGCCCGTCTTGCGGTAGTGACCGACGAGCTCGCCGCGCAGGAAAAGCTCGCCGCGCCTGTCTCCTGCGGCGTCAGCCTCTCCGAGCCAGTATAGAAGCGTGCGTTCGGCGCCAATGTAGTCGCGTCGGCTCATAAGCTCGTCGACCTTGGCGATTATCCTCTCCTGCGGTATGGGCTTGAGCCTCGACTGCTCGCCGAAGGGCTCGCCGCAGAGAAGGCAGGAGGGTTCGAGATAGTCCTCCGGTCCGATCATAGCCATAAAGTTACCCCCTGCAAAGAATAAAGCCCGCCCTGCATAATGAGAGCGGGCGAAAGATCAATCTCCGTTTGCCGAGCGCAGCACCTTGCCTATGTTCCAGAGATGCGCGGCCCTCTCGGCGGCGCCGAAGCGGTCTTCGGCGTCCTTATATTCTATTGAGGCAGTCTGCGAGCCGCACTCCATGCACATTACGTACCAGCACCAGCCGTGCTCCTCCTCGAGCATGGCGGCTCCGCCGCAATAGGGGCAGGACTGAAGCTCGATCTTTTCGTGGATATCCATTTCACATACCTCGATAAGCGTTTTTATATGCCTTTATCGTATCAGAAGATCGGGGGCTTTGCAAGACAAAATGTCATGAAGCCGGTTAAAAACAGATTGAAGATATGAAACGCGGCGTTATCACGATAAACGGGAAGTTAGAGGTTTCTTTTCACCATCACAACTTCTTCGTTCTGATACTCAATTTCAAACCCATTCTTCAGAAATAGTTTATAAGATGGATTATCTGCTGCAATATCATCATGAAGTACCGCAATACCGTTATTTTTTGCAGCTATGCATAGTTGCTGCAGTGCATCCGTTCCGTATCCGCGATTACGATATTGAGCGAGAATGATAACATCACAGATATAAATATCCCGGAATTCATCATAGTGATATGCGATTTCTCCGACATATTCATTCTCAGAATTCGTCAAATAACGATAATAACGACCGGCTCCCGGATTCCTCACCCAAGACTCATACCAGGATTCCCACACATCCTCGGGAAATGGGATCGTTCCGCCCCACCTGGCGTTATAAGACATGGTCTCTTCATCTGCCATCAGTTTTTCTCTGAACCATAAATCATCAAAAGCCGGCTTGACCAAAGTAAGCATCACGCATTCTCCCCTGCAACTTCCAATTTGCCAATTTCTTGATTCTGTTATCATTATTCAAGATAAGTGTAAGCGCCTCAACCCAAGGACGGGATAATAGCCTTCGTTCCTTAATTAGCCCCGCAAGGGGCGGCTTCATTGAAAAAAGCAGCCGTAAGGCTGCTTTTTTCTGGTGCGGGTAGCCGGACTCGAACCGGCACGGGTCGCCCCGAGAGATTTTAAGTCTCTTGTGTCTACCTGTTTCACCATACCCGCTTATTTAATTACTCGTGCCGCTCGACCTTGCGCTTCGTTCCGTCCTCTGAGACGATGTAAGTGTTGTCGAGCTGGCCCTCGAGGCTCTGCCTTATTGCCGCGAGATATTCCTGGCGCAGCTCTGCGCGCTCGACCTTTTCCTCGTCCGTAAGCTCGCGCTCCCGGGAGAGGCGGGTGAGCTCGGATATCCTCGCTATTCGCTCTTCAGTCATTCGTATCACCGAGGTTTATTCTAATGTTTCAGCCCCGATTTGTCAAGAACACATTTAAATAATAGGCATAGTATGTAGGGAAGCAAAGAAGGGGGCAGGAGAGTTGAGGTATTCTATAATAGGCGGAGATCTGCGCTTTGCGCGCCTTCGCGATATTCTGACGGCGGACGGACACAGCGTGCGGTCATTCGCTCTCGGCGCGGAGAAAGACGAGAAGACGCTTGCTGACGCACTGGGCGGAGCGGACTGCGTAATTCTGCCGCTCCCGATGCTCGGCAAAAACGGGACGCTGAACGCTCCGTTATATGAAAAAAGTATAGCTCTCGAGGAGCTCAAGCCTTATATAAGCGATAAGATCCTCGTGTTCGGCGGCAGCGTAATGACTGAGACTCCGTTTCCGGTGACCGATTATTTTCGCAGGGAAGAGCTAACGGTCAAAAACGCCGCGCTTACCGCGGAGGGAGCCGTCAGAATACTGATGAGCGAGATGGAGATCGCTCTCACGGACTCAAAAATCGTGATCGCAGGAGCGGGAAGAATTGGAAAGCTCCTCGCGGTGAAGCTGCGGGCTCTCGGAGCTGAGGTCACGGTTACGGCGAGAAAAGAGGGAGACCTCGCGCTCATACGCGAGCTCGGCTGCGACTGGTGCCGCACGGAGAACCTTAGACTTTGCGCGCGCGAGGCGGACGCCCTCGTGAACACGGTCCCCGCGAGAATAATCGACGCGTCCGTACTGCGCTCAATGAAAAAGGAAGCGATCCTCCTCGACCTTGCTTCAAGTCCCTTCGGCCACGACCCCGACGAGGCGGCAGCCCTCGGCGTGCGGTCTATGTTCGCCCCCGGCCTACCGGGCAGGGCGGCGCCTCGCTCGGCGGCGATGGCGATAAGGGATACAATATATAATATTGTAAACGAACGGGAGTGTTCGGGTTGAGCAGAATAAAGATGGGGCTCGCTCTCTGCGGGTCCTACTGTACCTATGAGAAGGTGCTCGAGGCTGCAAAGGACCTCAGCGAAAAATATGACGTCTATCCCATAATGAGCGATACCGCCTCGGAGACGGATTCACGTTTCGGGGAAGCGGAGGAGCATAAAAGAAGATTAAAAGAATACACGGGACGCGACGTAATAGACACCGTGACGAAGGCAGAGCCGATCGGGCCTAAGAAGCTTTTCGACGTTCTCGTGGTCGCGCCCTGCACCGGCAACACGCTCGGAAAGCTCGCAAACGGCATAACGGATACGGCGGTCACGATGGCGGTAAAGGCGCATCTGAGAAACGGGCGGCCTGTTGTAATAGGAATATCAACTAACGACGCCCTTTCGGGAAGCGCGAAAAACATAGGCGAGCTTTTAAACAGAAAAAACTACTACTTCGTACCCTTCGGACAGGACGATCCGGAAAAAAAACCTACAAGCCTCGTTGCGCATTGGGATAAGCTCGAGCCCGCCGCGCTCGCGGCTCTTGAGGGAAGACAGCTTCAGCCGATGATAGTATAATAAGGCCGGACGGGCAGAAACGCCCGTCCGCAGTTTTACAGGTAAAAGCGCTAAAGAGCATTGTTTTAGCAAACGGGGTGAAAAACGCATGAGAAGTATCCAAAATGACAAAGAAAGAAAAAATCAGAAAAAAACGAAAAAAAGTGTTGACATTTGAATTGAGTGATGGTATATTGTCAAAGCTGTCCGCGAGGACAGCACAGAGCACCACAAATAATCCTGAAAAATCAAGAAGTTTTTCTTGACAAATCGGATCGGCTGTGGTAATCTGATGTTCCACCCGCCTGCGGAGGCTGGGCTGGAGAATGCACCTTGCGAATTAAACAATGTAAGCGAGAAAAGCACCAGAAAAGAGGGCGGGCTCGGCTGAGAAGCTGAGTTCAAACAAAGATTCTTTTGAGAGCTAAGAAATTAGACTCGTGAATAAGATTTTAAGTCCGAAAGGATTTAAGATACAATTTACAGAGAGTTTGATCCTGGCTCAGGATGAACGCTGGCGGCGTGCCTAACACATGCAAGTCGAACGGAGCTTAATGGAAGGAGACTTCGGTCAACGGAAGATAAGCTTAGTGGCGGACGGGTGAGTAACGCGTGAGCAACCTGCCTCAGAGTGGGGGACAACAGCTGGAAACGGCTGCTAATACCGCATAAAATTGTTAGAAGGCATCTTCTGATAATCAAAGCTTAATGTGCTCTGAGATGGGCTCGCGTCTGATTAGATAGTTGGTGGGGTAACGGCCTACCAAGTCGACGATCAGTAGCCGGACTGAGAGGTTGAACGGCCACATTGGGACTGAGATACGGCC
>ONGN01000070.1 GCA_900317385.1 uncultured Eubacteriales bacterium | reverse complement strand
GAATTATAACTTCTCCGCGACGGTCGTCTTCGCCTCGAACACGACTATTATCTTACCTATAAGGAATTAAAACGTGTACACAAAGAGCGCGGCGCATTTTGCGCCGCGCTCACTATATAATAATTCCCTTCGCCGTTGGCGAAGGGGATAAGCTTTATTCTTCTCTTATCGTTATGCTCTCGATCACCGGCTGTTCTTCTGCCGGGATCGTTCCGTTATTGTCCGTCGGCTTTGCGTCGGCGCAGATTTTATCGACTATCTCCATTCCGCTCGTCACGCTGCCGAAGCCCGCGTACTGCCCGTCCAGATAAGTTGAGTCGGACTGGACGATGAAGAACTGGCTCGAGGCGCTGTCCATACTCCGCGGGTTTCTCGCCATCGAGATCGTGCCGCGGACATGGGATATCGGGTTCTCAACGCCGTTTGCCGAGAACTCGCCCTTGATGTTCGTTCCCGATCCACCCGTTCCGTTGCCGTCCGGGTCGCCCCCCCTGCATCATAAAGCCGTTCATTATCCGGTGGAAGGTGAGCCCATCGTAGAAGCCGGAGCGGGCGAGGGTGACGAAGTTATCAACCGTGATGGGCGCGGCGTCGCGGTCGAGCTTCACAGTCACCGTTCCGTAATCCTTAATGCTGATATCCGCGTAATAGGTCGACGCCGTCGCCGGCTTTGTCGTTTCCGTGTTCTTGACGGGAATCTTCGTTCCCGAGGTCGCCTTTATCAGAAGAACGATACCTAAAACGATGGCGGCAAGGGCAAGGATGGAGACGGCGAGGGTGATATAGAGCCTCCTGTCCGACTTCTTCTGAATTACCTCTTTTTTGGGAGTTATGGCCTGTCCGGCCTTTTTTTCTTGTTGTTTGCCATTTTGCGAAAACCTCCGTAGAATTATCCCCGCTATTTTACATCATCCGGCGCTAAAGCTCAACAGTTTTTCTGTAATCTCTCGGCGATAGTCCGTACTTTTTCTTGAACGTCCTGATAAAATAGCTGAGGTTATTAAAGCCGCAGCTCATGGCGATCTCGCTTATATGCCCGCTCGACTCTTTGAGGAGATACGAGGCGTAGCTCAGGCGGTAGTCGAGCACGTAGCCTATGAACGTCTGCCCGGTCTCCTGCCTGAAAAAGCGCATAAAGTGAGAGGGGCTGTAGCCCGCTATCTCCGCCGCTGTCTCAAGGCTTATCTCCTCCGAATAGTGCTCCTTAACGTAGCTCATCACACGCTTTAGGGCTTCGTCGTGCGTCTTTTTGTTCTCCTCCCGGCTGCGAAGCCTGTGCGAATACAGGGCGTAAAGCAGGCGGAAAAGCCCGCTTTTAACGAGGAGCGAATGCCCCTCCCTCCCCTCGCCGCACACTCTGTCTATCTCGTCGAGTATTGCGGAGACCTGCTTGTGAAGCTCGGTGCCCGGCGCGATGGGGCGCTCGAAGGCGAGCTCGGCGGAGCGAAGCGGGGTAAGCACGTTCGCCTTCGCCCAGTCGTCCTCATCCGGGCTCTCTAAAAGAGACAGCGAAAAAATGATATTCTCATACTCCATCCTGCCGCCCGCTCCCTCGATCGAGTGTACCTCGCCGGGCATTATCGGGATAATGACTCCCGCGCCGACGGAGTGGGACTGCGCACCGATGCTGACGGAGCCCCTCCCCTTTTTGATATACACTATCTCCATCTCGGTGTGCCAGTGGGGGTCAACCTTCGCGAAATCATCCGGTATGGAGCACAGATAGGTGTTGTATTTAAAGCCCGGTCTCTCGTGGATCTGCTTCTCGTAATACTGAAGATATTCCTCGAGCTCCATCCGCTTTTCTCCCCTTTACAGTATTTGATAGTATTGTACAACTTTTCACACACAAAATGCAAGTATTATTTCTTTTATAATGTTAAAATATCAGTACAATTCTATCATTATATTTTATCTCCATGGAGGTAGATCAAATATGAAAAAGCTTTGCGAGTACACGAAGAAGCCGCTTGCGGAGTCATCCGAGCTTGAGATCTTCAACGCACTTCTCAATCTCGTCTCCGACGAGGTGAAGGACAGGGGCTATAACGAGGGAAAGAAAAAGGTTTACTACGTTTCCGCCGAGTTCCTTATCGGTAAGCTTCTTTCCAATAACCTTATAAACCTCGGCATCTACGGCGAAGTCAAGGAAGAGCTCGAGGCCGTCGGCAGAACGATTGCCGAGTTTGAGGAGTTCGAGCACGAGCCCAGCCTCGGTAACGGAGGTCTCGGCCGTCTTGCCGCCTGCTTCATCGATTCCATGGCCACCCTCGGCATGCCTGCCGACGGCGTAGGTCTTGCCTATCACTGCGGCCTTTTCAAGCAGAATTTCGTAAACGGCCGTCAGTACGAGACCCCCGACTACTGGCTCACCTGGGGCACCGAGAGCTGGATGCACCGCACCGACAAGCATTACGACGTAGAGGTCGGCGGCTATAAGCTCCGCTCCACCATGTACGAGATCGACGTTACCGGCTACCGCTCCAAGTGCGGCAGGCTCCGCCTTTTCGACATTGACACCATCGACGAGCGCCTTATCAAGAACAGGATCCAGTTCGACAAGGGCGACCTTCTCAAGAACCTCACTCTCTTCCTCTATCCCGACGATTCCGACGAGGCGGGCAGGCTCCTCAGGGTATATCAGGAGTACTTTATGAGCGCGAACGCCGCTCAGCTCATTCTCGAGGAGGCGGAGGCCAAGGGCTCCAATCTTCATGATCTCTACGATTACGCCGCCGTTCAGATAAACGACACGCATCCCACCTTCGTTATCCCCGAGCTCATCCGCCTTTTGACCGAGCGCGGAATCGCCGAGGAGGAGGCTTACGGCATCGTTACCAAGGTCTGCGCCTACACGAACCACACCATCCTTGCCGAGGCGCTTGAGACTTGGCCGAGGCACTATCTCGAGAAGGCCGTTCCCCACATTCTCCCGATCATCGACAGAATGAACGCCTACATCGCCGCGAAATACTCCGAGCCCTTCGTTCAGATCATCGACGGCGATAACAAGATCCATATGGCGAATATCGACATCCACTTCTCCCATATGGTAAACGGCGTTGCGAGGCTGCACACCGAGATCCTCAAGGCCTCCGAGCTCAAGCCCTTCTACGATATCTATCCCGACAAGTTCCATAACAAGACTAACGGCATCACCTTCCGCCGCTGGCTCCGCTCCTGCAACCACGAGCTCTCCGACATCATCTCCGCCCGCATCGGCAAGGATTGGATAAAGGACGCCGACGAGCTTGAAAAGCTCCTGCCCTACGCTGAGGACGAGGAGTTTACAAGCGAGCTTCTCGACGTAAAGCATCAGAAGAAGGTCGAATTTGCCGAGTACGTCAAGCGCCATCAGGGCATCGAGGTCAATCCCGACTCCGTGTTCGACGTTCAGTCCAAGCGCCTGCACGAGTATAAGCGCCAGCAGCTCAACCTTCTCTGGGCTATTGAGCTCTATCGCGAGATCAAGGCCGGTCACAGACCGCTCCGCCCCGTGACTCTCTTCTTCGGCGCGAAGGCCGCCCCGGCTTACGTAACCGCGAAGGATATAATCCACGCGATCATCACCTTCGGCGAGGTCGTCCGCTCCGATCCCGAGGCCTCCCCCTGGCTCAACGTCGTTATGCTCGAGAACTACAACGTCTCGATGGCCGAAAAGCTCATCCCCGCAGCCGACATCTCTGAGCAGATCTCCCTCGCCTCCAAGGAAGCGAGCGGCACCGGCAATATGAAGTTTATGCTTAACGGCGCCGTTACCCTCGGCACGATGGACGGCGCAAACGTCGAGATCTGCGAGCTCGTCGGCGAGGACAACATCTTCACCTTCGGCAAGAGCTCCGACGAGGTCATAAGAGCCTATGCCGAGCACAGCTACAACCCCTATCACTATTACGAGTCCAACCACAGGCTCCGCGGCGCCGTCGATTTCCTCGTCGGTCACGATATGGTCTCCCGCGGCGACGAGACCGTTCTCAAGAGGCTGCACAGCGAGCTCATCGGCAAGGACTGGTTTATGACCTTCCCCGACTTCGAGGACTACCGCGCGAAGAAGACCGCCATCCTCGCCGCATACGAGGATAAGAAGAGCTGGGCGAAGAAGATGACCGTAAACATCGCCAAGGCCGGATACTTCTCCTCCGACCGCACCATCAAGCAGTATAACGACGACGTTTGGGGCGTATAACGAAAAAATCTCTTTATATTTAATTAAATCTGTGTTACAATAGCCGAGAGGAAAATTTCCTCTCGGCTATCTATATAAATGAGGTGATACGATGGCAAAGATAATAAGAAAAAAAGATAAGAGACAGGCCGGCATACTTATGCCGCTCGCCTCTCTCCCCTCGAACGAGGGCGTCGGCGGAATGGGCGCCGAGGCGTATAAATTCGTTGATCTCGCTGTCGAAATGGGTTTTTCCATCTGGCAGCTCCTGCCGCTGAACCCGCTGGGGTACGGCAACTCGCCCTATCAGCCCTATTCCTCCTTTGCCGGAGACGAGATATATATAAGCCTCGCCGCGCTCGAGAAGGCGGGCTACCTGCCCGAGGGCTTCGAGCCCTTCGCCGTCACGGGCGACGCTGACAGGATAGACTACGTCGCCGCCCGCGAGTATAAGGAGAAATACCTGCGTATCGCCTCTCGAAATTTCTATGCTAAGGACGCCGGAAGCGAGGATTTCAAGGCCTTCGTTAGTCAGCCCTGGGTGCGTCAGTACGGAGCCTTCCTCGCCCTTAAGCGCCAGAACGGGATGAGGACCTGGAACGAGTGGCCGAAGGCTCAGCGCGACTGGGTGCTTGACGGGAAGTACGATATCTCCCACCTTGAGGAAGAAATCGACTACCGCGTTTTCGCCCAGTATATGTTCATAAAGCAGTGGATGAAGCTCAAGAAGTACGCCAATTCCAAGAAGCTGAAGCTTATGGGCGACATACCCTTCTACGTCGGTCTCGACTCTCAGGACGTTTGGGCGAGCCGTGAAAACTTCCTCCTTAACAAGGACGGGCACCCCGATTTCATCGCCGGAGTGCCGCCTGACTGCTTCAATTCCGACGGTCAGCGCTGGGGCAACCCGATCTACGACTGGGAGTATATGGAGAAGGACGGTTTCTCCTTCTGGCTTGACCGCATCGGTTACACCGCCGATCTATACGATATAATCCGCATCGACCACTTCCGCGCCTTCGATACATACTGGAAGGTGCCCTCCACCTGCCCGACAGCCAAAGAGGGCGATTGGATAGAGGCCCCCGGCAGCGAGTTCTTCAACCTTCTGTTTGAGAAGAGGCCGAAGATAGAGATCGTCGCCGAGGATCTCGGCGGAGACTTCGTTCCCGGCGTTATCGCTCTGAGAAAAGAGTTCAATCTTATGGGAATGAACGTGGCGGATTTCACGCTTCTCTCCCCGCAGCAGCCCATCAAGCACCAGGTGATCTACACCGGAACCCACGATAACCAGACCGTTATCGGCTGGTACAGGAGCATGAAGCGCTCCGAGCAGAAGAAGTTCCGCAACGCTCTCGCAGATTACGGCACGCCCCGCGAATCCGTAGCAAAGAAAATGCTGCGCTACGTGTTTGGGAGCGTTTCCGCCATGGCGATCGTCCCCGTGGGCGACATTCTCGGCCTCGACGACAGGGGCAGGATAAACAGCCCCGGCACTGTCGGAAGCCCGAACTGGGAGTGGCGCATGGAGAGCTACGAGCCGCTTGAAAAGAAGGTCGGGTTTATTAAAGACCTGCTCATTGAAACGCAGAGGGCGAAATAAAAAAGCAAACGCAAGAGGCGCATGTCCCCTTGCGTTTTTTGAGCCGCGTAGGGAGCGATGCCCACATCGCTCCGCGGTTTACTGTAAGCGTATCATAATTCGGCGGAGGCATGTAGGCATGCCTCCCTACGGCGGTTTCAATCCTGCGCGGCGAGATATAAAAAGGGACTGCCGATTGGCAGCCCCTTTCGTTATGCTTTGTTCTCTCAGTTGAGAAGGTTCTCGGTGGTCTCGGGATCGAAGAAGTGCATTACCTTGCCGCCGAAGGTAACGTAGAGCTTCTTGCCGGCTACGAGGCCCTCTCTATCCTTGGGATCGAGGGCGATGGTCGGCACTCTGACGATAAGGCGGGTGCCGTCCTCGGTGTAAACGTGGAGATGGAGCACGCAGCCCATCATCTCGTTGACCTCGAGGGTGCAGGGGATGCCGTTCTTATCCGGGGCGAGGGTGATATGCTCGGGACGGACGCCGAGGGCGATGTCCTGGCTAACTACGCCCTTCTTCGCGAGATCGGCGCCCTTCTGGCCGTCGACCGGAAGCTTTACTCCGAAGGGGGCGACGAAATAGTTGTTGCCCTCTCTCGTGAGGCGAGTCTTGATGATGTTCATCTGAGGCGCTCCGATGAAGCCGGCGACGAAGAGGTTCTTCGGCATCTCGAAGACCTCGGTCGGGGTGCCGACCTGCTGGATATAGCCGTCCTTCATGATTACGATGCGGTCGCCGAGGGTCATAGCCTCGGTCTGATCGTGGGTAACGTAAACGAAGGTGGTATCGAGCTTCTGACGGAGAAGGATTATCTCAGCGCGCATCTGGTTACGGAGCTTGGCGTCGAGGTTGGAAAGCGGCTCGTCCATAAGGAACACCTTGGAATGGCGGACCATGGCGCGGCCGATGGCGACGCGCTGGCGCTGGCCTCCGGAGAGGGCGCGGGGCTTACGCATAAGGTACTCGGTTATGCCGAGGATCTCAGCCGCGTTGGTGACCTTATCGTAGATCTCGTCCTCGGGCCTCTTCTGGAGGCGGAGTGAGAAGGCGATATTGTCGTAAACGGTCATATGGGGATAGAGGGCGTAGTTCTGGAAGACCATCGCTATGTTTCTATCCTTCGGCTGGAGGTCGTTGACGACCTCGCCGTCGATCTCAACGGTACCGTCGGATATCTCCTCAAGTCCCGCGATCATACGAAGGGTGGTGGATTTGCCGCAGCCGGAGGGGCCAACGAAGACCACGAATTCCTTATCCTTTATCTCGAGGTCGAAGTCGTGCACGGCGACTACGTTGTTATCGTAAATCTTTTTAACACCAGTAAGCTTTACACTTGCCATTGTTTTTCTCCTTTCTTCTTAGCCCTTGACAGCGCCGCCCGTGACGCCCTCAACGTAATATTTCTGCAGGCACATAAACAGGATTCCGACGGGAAGAGCAACCAAAACGCCGCCGGCGCAGAACTTGGTGTAGTTATTCGCGATCTGGTCAAGAGACAGCCACGAATTCAAACCGACCGCCACGTTGTAACCGTCAGGAACGAGGTGGGCAACGTACTGAGCGAAAACGTAATCGCCCCAAGGCGCCATAAAGGCTGTGAGGATGGTATAAATTACAATGGGCTTGGCCAAAGGCATTATGATCTTGTAGAGTACCTGAGCTCTCGTCGCTCCGTCGACTCTCGCCGCCTCGTCAAGGCTCTTCGGAATGGTATCGAAAAAGCCCTTGGATACGTAGTAGCCCATACCGGAGGAAGCTACGTAAACGAGGATAAGTCCCGGTACCGAGTTCGCCTCGGTAAGACCGAGGTCCTTCAGTACGTTATAGAGGATTATAAGGGTGAGCATTCCGGGGAACATTCCGAGGATGAGCATGAAGCGCATCAGCTTCGTGCGGATCTTGAAGCGGAAACGGGAGAGGGTGTAGGACATACAGAGGACGATCAGCGTCTGCAGGACTGCAACGCAGATAGCGATGATAAAGGTGTTAAGATACCATTTCGGGTAGAAGGAACCCTCCGCGAAAAGGTTCTTGTAGTTATCAAGGCCCCAGGTGTGCGGGAAGATGTAACCGACCGTGTGAGTTGACTCGACGCGGAAGGATTGCATCACGATGCAGAAGAACGGAATTATCCAGATTATGCTGAT
>ONGN01000082.1 GCA_900317385.1 uncultured Eubacteriales bacterium | reverse complement strand
ACCCCCGCGAGTCGCAAAATAGAACGCTATTCCTATGACCAGCACAAGGCATAGGATAAGCAGCAATTTTTTCTTATCAAGCTTCATTGTTTCCTTACCTCCTGGCTGTTCTCAGCGAGGCCGCGGCCTCTGAGAGCTTTTCGGCGAAATACCGGGCCTCTTCCTCGGTCGAGTACCGTGAAAAGCTCACCCTGATAGCTCCGTCCATTACGCTTGCCGGAAGCCCCATAGCCTCTAAAACGTGGCTCCTCGCTCCCCTCTTGCAGGCAGAGCTGCGGGAAACGGCTATACCCGCCGCGTCGAGGTAGTTCATCAGTACCTCGCTCCTGTAGCCCGGAAGCGAGATATTTAATATATGCGGGGCGTCCGGCTCCCCGTTTATCAGAAAGCCCGGCACTTTTTCGCGTAATAGCTCGATAACAAGGTCTTTAATGCCGCTTATCCGGCTTGCGTTCTCCCGGAAGCCGAGCCTTCCCGCCTCGGCTGCAGCCCCGAAGCCCATAATATTCGGCATAGCCTCCGTGCCGGGTCTTATTGACCCCTCCTGTCCGCCTCCGGTCAAAAGGCCAACGAGCCTCAGCCCCTCGCGGATATAAAGAGCGCCTGCTCCCTTCGGTCCGTGTATCTTATGCGAGCTCACGGAAACGAGGTCGGCGCCGAGCTTTTTCGGGGTGAACGGAACTTTTAACAGCCCCTGAACGGCGTCGACGTGAAGTAGAGCCGACGGGCTCTTTTCCCTTATAAGTTCGGAAATCTCCGCGATCGGATTAACGGCTCCCGTCTCGTTATTTACGAGCATAAGGCTAATGAGAGCAGTATCATCGGTAAGCGCCTTGCTGACCGCCTCGGTGCTAACTCTTCCCGCTTTGTCCGGCTTTAGAAAAACCACGTCCCAGCCCTCGGCAGCAAGAGCCTCGCAGGTTTTCCGAACGGCGTCGTGCTCGGCGGCGCTGGTTATTATCCGCCTGCCCTTGTGCCTTCCGAGGCGGGCAGCCGCCCTTATCGCCCAGTTGCCGCTCTCGGTTCCGCCGGAGGTGAAATACACCTCTCCGGCCTTGCAGCCGATGGCGGCGGCAACGCTCTCGCGGGCGTTTCTGAGCTTTTCGGCGGCCCTTCTGCCCGAGAGATATGCCGCCGAGGGGTTGCCCCAGCACTCCGAAAGAGCCTCGTTTACAGCCCAAACGGCCTCAGGACACGGCATTGTGGTGGCTGCATTGTCAAAATACACGTTCAAATTTATCACCTTAGCGAATTGAATTATCGAAAAATGTGGTTTATAATGCTTTCCGGTAGATTATACACCTAAATTGCTTTCAGAACAAGAGGCAGTATGAAGATACACTTAAGCACCCTTGGGTGCAAGGTCAATCAATACGAATCACAGGCCGTCGCCTCAATGCTCCGCGAGAGGGGCTGCGAGATATCGGACAGCGCCGAGGGCTGCGACGCAATAATCGTTAACACCTGCGCCGTTACCGCCGAGGCCGTGAGAAAGTCGAGGCAGGCTATCCGCAACCTCTCGTCGAAATCACCTGGCGCCCTCGTAGTCATCTGCGGCTGCTGGCCGCAGACCGAGCCGGACGCTGCCCGCGCCTTCGGGGCAGACGTGGTTTTCGGCTCAGGCTCAAAGCACGAGCTTGTCGAGGCCGTGCTTGCCGGAAATAGAGCTGAGAATATCGACAGGGCGTTTTCCCGCCGCGTCTTCGAGTCTCTTCCCTCCGGGAGCGCGGAAAACCGCACGCGCGCGCTCATCAAGATCGAGGACGGCTGCGTCAATTTCTGCTCCTACTGCGTTATACCCTACGCCCGCGGGGCTGTGCGCTCACTCCCCATCGAGGCTGCGGCGGCGGAGGCAAAAAAGCTTGCGGCTGAGGGATACCGTGAGATAGTCCTCACGGGCATCGAGATCGCCTCTTACGGGACTGATCTTCCAGGCAAGCCCGGGCTTGCCGACGTAACCGAGGCTATAATCAAGGCCGCGCCCGGCGTTCGCGTCAGGCTCGGATCACTTGAGCCGAGGATAATTACCGAGGATTTCTGCAAAAGGCTTTCGGTTTACCCCGAGCTCTGCGGTCAGTTCCACCTCTCGCTCCAGTCCGGCTGCGACGAAACGCTTTCGCGGATGAGGAGGAAATACGATACCGCGCGCTTTTATGAGAGCGTTGAGCTTTTAAGGCGCTATTTCCCGAACTGCGGAATAACATCCGACCTTATTACCGGCTTTCCCGCGGAGACCGAGGAGGAATTTTCCGAAACGCTTGAGTTTATAAAAAAATGCGCCTTTTCCCAAATGCACGTTTTCCCCTACTCCCGCCGAGCCGGGACGCCGGCCGATGAGATGCAGGAGCAGGTGCCGAAGGCCGTCAAGGAGGCGCGGGCAAGAAAAGCCTCCGCGGTAGCCGCCGAAATGAAGCGCGAATTTGCCGCCTCCCAGGTGGGAAAAACCCTGTCCGTTCTATTCGAGACCGAGAAGTCGCCCGGAGTTTTCGAGGGGCACAGCAAGAACTATCTTCTCGTCTCGGCAAAAGGTGAAGCTCTCAGGAACCGCGTATGCAGCGTTTTAATAACAGGCGCTGAAGGCGCGGTCCTGTTCGGCGATATAATAAACGATCAACGAGGTTCAAATAATGGAAAGAGTTTATAATTTTTCTGCGGGGCCCTCGATGCTCCCGCTCAGCGTCCTTGAAAAGGCCGCCTCAGAGCTTACGGCTTACGGCGGCAGCGGGATGAGCGTAATGGAAATGAGCCACAGGAGCAAGGTCTACGGGGAGATATTTGCCCGCGTCAAGCAGAGCCTGCGCGAGGTGATGAACGTTCCCGAGACGCACGAAATACTCTTTATGCAGGGCGGAGCTACGGCTCAGTTTGCTGCCGTTCCCCTCAACCTTTTGGGCGAGGGCGGAACCGCGGATTACGCGCTCACGGGCGTTTTCTCAACTAACGCATATAACGAGGCGAAGAAGTACTGCTCTCCCCGCGCCGTTTTCTCCGGCGAGGCTGAGGGCTTCAGGCGCATACCCGATCAGTCTGAGCTTCAGCTCTCCCCTTCCGCTTCCTACTTTCACCACTGCTCGAACAACACGATATACGGAACGGCGTGGAACTATATCCCAGAGACGGGCTCCGTTCCCCTCGTCGCGGATATGTCCTCCGAGATTCTTTCCCGCCCGGTGGATATCTCAAAATACGGGCTTATCTACGCAGGAGTGCAGAAGAATATGGCGCCCGCCGGAATGGCAGTCGTTATCGTGGATAAGGCGCTTCTCGGCAGAGAGCTTCCCATCACGCCGACCATAATGTCCTACGCAAAGTTTATGAAGGCCGACTCGATGCTGAACACACCGCCAACCTATACGATATATATGCTCGGTCTCGTTTTGGACTGGGTAAAGGAAAACGGCGGACTTTCCGGTATGGACTCCCTCAGGCGCGAGAGATCCTCCATGATCTACGACCTTCTCGACTCCTCCGGCTTCTACAAGGCTGTCGCCGAAAAGAATTCGCGCAGTATGATGAACGTCACCTTCCGCACCGGAAGCGAGGAGCTTGACGCTAAATTCGTTAAAGAGGCCGCCGCCGAGGGGCTTGTTAACCTCAAGGGTCACAGGCTTGCGGGCGGTATGCGCGCCTCGATATACAACGCGATGCCCGTTGAGGGCGTTATAAAGCTCGTTGAATTTATGAAAAAATTTGAAAGAGAGAACGGATAATCATGTACAAGGTCAAAACACTGAACAACATTTCTCAAAGCTGCGTCGGCTATCTCCGCGAGAACGGATTCGATATAGGCGACGGGCTTGAGTCCCCCGAGGTCATCTTCGTCCGCGCGCTCAACATTCTCGATTACGAATTCGGTCCCGAGCTTCTCTGCATCGCGAGAGCCGGAATAGGCGTAAACACCATTCCCCTCGCCCGCTGCGCCGAGAAGGGCATCGTTGTCTTCAACACCCCCGGCGGCAACGCGAACGGCGTTAAGGAGCTCTTCCTCTTCGGTCTCGGTATGGCATGCCGCGATATCAAGGGCGCTATGGACTGGGTCGACGATTTCGATAAATCGACCGGTGAGGTCAGTAAGGTCATGGAGAAGATCAAGGCTCAGTTCGCCGGACCCGAGTATATGGGCAAGAAGATCGGCGTTGTCGGTATGGGCAACGTCGGCCGCATCGTTGCGAACGCCTGCGTAAACCTCGGCATGGACGTTTACGGCTACGACCCCTTCCTCTCCGTTGACGCCGCTTGGCTCATCTCAAACCAGGTGACGAAGGTGGATTCCCTCTCGGATCTCTATGACTGCGACTTTTTGACCCTCCACTGCCCGCTCACCGACCTCACCCGCAATCTCGTGAACGCCGATTACCTTGCGCATATGAAGGACGGCGTCCGAATAATCAACTATGCCCGCCAGCAGGTTGTAAATGAGGAGGATATGATTGCCGCCCTTGAGTCCGGAAAAGTGGCCAGATACGTGACTGATTTCCCCACAAACAACCTTATTGGCCGCAAGAACGTGGTTATGACGCCCCACCTCGGCGGAACTACGCACGAGAGCGAGGAGAACTGCGCTATTATGGCGGCAAGGCAGGCCGTAGACTATATCAAGAACGGAAACATCGTAAACTCTGTTAACTTCGGCAAGGCCGTTATGTCCCCCAGCCTAAACGCAAGGCTTTGCATTTTCCACAAGAACGTGCCGAACGTGCTCGCAGGCCTCACCTCAAGCATCTCGAAGCGCGGCATAAACATTGAAAACATGGTGAACGCCTCCACGAAGGAGTACCCCATCGCATACACGATGCTCGAGCTCGGCTCTGACGCCGACGAAGAGCTTTTAAACGCAATTCAGAACCAGAAGGACGTTGTAAGAGTAAGAGCGATACCCTCAAAACAGATCTGAATCGAGGCGCAGAAGAATGTCACCGAATACGATGCTCATTGTCAATCCGGTCTCCGGAAAAGGCAAGATCAAAAATCACCTTCTCGACGCGGTTAAAGCGTTTGCCGAGGGCGGCATACCCGTAAGCGTTTTCGTCACCGAGAAGCGGGGCGACGCCACTCTCTTCACCGAGAAATACGGCAGAGACTTCGAGCGCGTTATCTGCACCGGCGGCGACGGCACGCTGAACGAGGTTATGAACGGCGTTATGGCTATCCCCTTTGAGGAGCGCCCCAAAATCGGGTATATCCCCCTCGGGACCACGAACGATATGGCGGTCTCCTTCGGCCTCCCCAAGTCCACGAAGGACGTTATCGCCCATCTTAAGGCGGACAGCGTCAGAGCGGTTGACGTGGGGCAGTTCGACGACCGTTATTTCGGCTACGTCTCGGCATTCGGCGCCTTTACGAATATACCTTACGCCACATCTCAGAAGGCTAAAAGGACCTGGGGCTATCTCGCCTATCTCGGCGGAGCCGCCGGAGCGCTTAAGGATATCAAGCCCGTCCACGCCGAGATAACCTGCGACGGTGAGACCTTTGAGGACGAGATTCTCGTCGGCGCTGTTATGAACACGACCTCAATGGCCGGGCTCATAAAGCTTTCGCCCAAGGACGTTATGCTCGACGACGGGCGCTTTGAGCTTCTGCTCGTCCGCGATCCAAAGGGCTTCGGCGAGCTCTGCGGCGACGCGAAAAAGCTTCTTACGAAGGATTTTTCATCCGACAGCGTAAAGCTCCTTCACGCATCTAACATAAGCTTTAAATTTGACCGCAAAATGAGCTTCACCTGCGACGGCGAGGCCGGCGGAGAATACGAAGAGGTCAGCGCGATAAATCACCACGCAGCTCTGAAGCTTTTGGTTTAAGAACTCTTTTCTCAATAATAAAAGACCTCCTCCAACGTATTTGATTGAAGCGCCCCCTGTCAAGTAGACAGTGAAAAAAACAAAATCATTTTAGTGAAAAAATCAACCCTGCTCCGCAGCAGGGTTGATTTTTTCACGCGGCGG
>ONGN01000130.1 GCA_900317385.1 uncultured Eubacteriales bacterium | reverse complement strand
TCGCCTGATATACGAAATAGTTGAGCCAGTTTGAGTAGAGCAGGTTCGCGTGGCTTCTCCACGTGACAGCGACGGGCTTTTCCGGGTCGTCGTTTTCAAAATAGTTCTTCGGTATCTCTATCGGAAGACCGAGGTTTTTGTCGCGCAGATACTCGTTTTTCAGAGTGTCCGCGTCGTATTCCGAATGGCCGGTTATAAAGACCTGCCTTCCGCCCTCGGTGAACATGGCGTAAATCCCCGCCTCCTCGCTCGAGGCGATGATGCGGACGGAGGGAACTTTTTCCACGTCCTCGCGCCGTACCGTGGTGTGGCGGGAGTGCGGCGCCATAAAAACGTCGTCAAAGCCGCGGAGGAGTATCGGGTTTTTATACTCCACCCTGTGCGGGAAGACGCCGAACAGCTTTTTCGGCAGGTCGACCTTCGGAATCCCGTAGTGGTAGTAGAGCCCCGCCTGTGCCCCCCAGCATATGTGGAAAGTGCTCGTAACGTGCGACTTGGACCACTCCATTATCTCGCAGAGCTCGTCCCAGTACTCGACCTGTTCGAAGGGCAGGTGCTCCACGGGAGCTCCGGTTATTATAAGCCCGTCGAAGGTCTGATCGCGAACGTCGTCAAAGGTCTTGTAGAAGGAGAGCATATGCTCCTCGGATACGTGGCTCGCCTTGTGCGTCTTCGTCTGGATGAGCTCGAGCTCCACCTGGAGCGGAGTGTTGCCCAGAAGGCGGGAGAGCTGGGTCTCCGTCGCTATCTTCGTGGGCATAAGGTTTAGAAGCGCTATCCTTAACGGGCGGATATCCTGAGTCGTGGCTCGGGACTCCGACATTACGAAGATATTTTCGTTTTTAAGCGTTTGAGCGGCGGGGAGCCCCTCCGGTATTTTTATAGGCATGGTTAATCACCCCTGAAAACGGGGGCTTTGCCCCCATTAGATTTTGTCAAGCGCCTGTGCGATATCGGCGATAAGATCCTCAGCGTCCTCAAGACCGCAGCTCATTCGGACGAGGTCAGGGCTTACTCCGGCGGCGATAAGCTCCTCGTCGTTCATCTGCCTGTGCGTCGCGCTCGCGGGATGCAGGCAGCAGGTGCGGGCGTCGGCAACGTGGGTCTCGATAGCGGCAAGGCGGAGATTTTTCATAAACGCCTCGGCCGCGGCTCTTCCGCCTTTTACTCCGAAGCTCACCACTCCGCAGGAGCCGTTCGGCAGGTACTTTTCGGCAAGGGCGTGGTACTTGTCGCCGGGAAGTCCGCAGTAATTTACCCAGCCGACCTTGGGGTGCTTTGAGAGGAATTCGGCTACGCGCTGCCCGTTCTCGCAGTGGCGCGCCATCCTGACGTGCAGGCTTTCGAGCCCGAGATTGAGGTAAAAGGCGCTCTGCGGCGAGGGCGTGGAGCCGAAGTCGCGCATAAGCTGGGCGGTGGCCTTCGTGATGAAGGCGCCCTCGAGCCCGAATTTCTCCGCGTAGGTTATCCCGTGATAGCTCTCGTCCGGAGTCGTGAGGCCGGGGAACTTATCCGCGTTTTTGAGCCAGTCAAATTTTCCGCTGTCGACTATGCAGCCGCCGACGGAGACTCCGTGACCGTCCATATACTTCGTGGTGGAGTGGGTGACGATGTCGGCGCCCCACTCGATGGGGCGGCAGTTTACCGGGGTGGCGAAGGTGTTGTCGATTATGAGGGGAACGCCGTGACTGTGGGCGGCGCGGGCAAATTTCTCGATGTCGAGCACCGTGAGAGCGGGATTCGCTATCGTCTCGCCGAATACCGCCTTGGTGTTCGGCCTGAAGGCGGCGTTCAGCTCCTCCTCGGAGCAGTCCGGGGATACGAAGGTAAATTCAACGCCCATCTTCTTCATCGTGACGGCAAAAAGGTTGAAGGTTCCGCCGTATACGGTGGAGGAGGATACGACGTGGTCGCCCGCCGTGGCGATATTGAACACGGCGAAGAAGTTCGCGGCCTGACCAGAGCTCGTGAGCATGGCGGCAGTGCCGCCCTCGAGCTTTGCTATCTTTGCCGCGACGAAGTCGCAGGTGGGATTCTGCAGGCGGGAATAGAAATAGCCCGAGGCCTCGAGGTCGAAGAGCTGGCCCATATGCTCGGAGGTGTCGTATTTAAACGTGGTGCTTTGGATAATGGGTATCTGACGCGGCTCGCCGTTTCCCGGCGTGTATCCGCCCTGTACGCAATCGGTACCGATCATTTTATTCTTCCTCCC
>ONGN01000080.1 GCA_900317385.1 uncultured Eubacteriales bacterium | reverse complement strand
CGCGAGGTCGGCGACGGTCACGCTCTTTACCCTGTCTCTTATGCCCTCGGCGCATTTAAGGCCGATAAGCCCGGCGCCGATTATAAGAACGCGCTTATCGGCTCCGAGCTCCTTCTCGAGGCTCAGAGCGTCGTCGATCGTCATAAACGAGAACTTTTTCTCCACCGTATCCAGCCCGGAAAACGGCGGCACGAAGGGCGAGGAGCCCGCCGCAACGCAGAGAGCGTCGTATTTTAATGTGCTCCCGTCCGATAGTGCGAGGCTATTATTCTCCGGCTCAAGTCTTTCCGCAGAAACCCCGCAAAGGACGGTGACGCCGTTTTTATCGAAGAAATCGCTCTCCCGGTAGCCCATTGTGTCGAGCTTAGCCTTCCCCTCGAGGTAATAGGAAATCAGGGGGCGGGAGTAGGCGCAGGTCTTTTCAGACGAGACGAGGGTTATTTTCGCCTCCCCGTCTACGCTTCTTATCCCCTCAACGGCGCTCACTCCGGCGATACCGCCGCCGATGATAACGTAGCTTTTCATATTCTCAGCCTCTTTCCTCGTAGACTATCGCCCCGTTCGGGCAGCCCGCGACGCAGGCGGGAGCCCCGGCGGAATTATTAAGGCAGAGCTCGCATTTCGTCGCGAGGCCGTCAGCCCCCGGGGCAACGCAGCCGTAGGGGCAGGCGAGCACGCAGGTGAGGCAGCCGACGCAGCGGCTTCTGTCTATCCTGACTGCCCCGTCTGCGACGCTGAGAGCCCCCGTTATGCAGGACTTTACGCACTGGGGGTCCGTGCAGTGGCGGCAAGAGACGGCGTAGCTTATTCTCTCGTCGCCCTCGACCCTTATCCTTGGGCTGATTTTAACGCCCCTGAGCTTCGCCATATCCGAAAGACCGGAATTTGCGAAGGCGCAGTTATATTCGCATAAATGGCAGGCAAGGCACCATTTTTCATTAACGTATACCCGTTTCATCGTTTTCTCCCATCCTGATTATTATTCGCCCGCGTGAGAGATACCGAGTATCTCAAGCTCCTTTTCGGTGAGGCCTATGCCTCTCAGCATGAGCCTGTTGCCGCGCAGAGCCTCGATGGAGTTTATGCCCATGCCGCCCATAAGCTCCTTTATCTCGTGGCGCCACGCCGTCATCAGATTGACGAGGCGCTGAGAGCCTATATCCGGGTTCAGCCTTTTAACGAGCTCCGGCCTCTGCGTGGCTATGCCCCAGTTGCACTTACCGGTCTGGCAGGTGCGGCAGAGGTGGCAGCCGAGGGCGAGAAGGGCGGCGGTCGCTATATAGCAGGCGTCCGCGCCGAGGGCTATCGCCTTCACCACGTCCGCCGAGGAGCGTATAGAGCCGCCGACAACGAGGGAGACGCTGTCCCTTATCCCCTCGTCGCGCAGTCGCTGGTCAACTGCGGCGAGAGCGAGCTCTATCGGTATTCCGACGCTGTCCCTTATGCGGGTCGGCGCGGCGCCCGTGCCGCCGCGGAAGCCGTCGATGGCTATGATATCGGCGCCCGAGCGGGCTATTCCGCTCGCTATCGCGGCTATGTTGTGTACCGCCGCGACCTTGACGATAACGGGCTTTTTGTACTCAGTTGCCTCCTTAAGAGAGTATACGAGCTGGCGCAGGTCTTCTATCGAATATATATCGTGGTGCGGGGCGGGAGATATCGCGTCCGAGCCCTCGGGTATCATCCTCGTCCGGCTGACGTCGGGGCCGACCTTCGTTCCGGGCAGGTGGCCGCCGATCGGCCGGAGGCGACCTGAACTATCGTGTTCTTCCCGTAAACGTAGAAATCCTCGTGAAGTCCGCCCTCGCCCGTGTTGTACAGTATCCCGAGCTCCGTAGCTGCGCGGGCGAGGCTCTCGTGCGCGTTGTAGCTTATAGACCCGTAGCTCATCGCGGAGAACATAACGGGCATACTGAGCTCGAGCTGGGGCGAGAGAGAAGGTACTATCTCCCCCTTTTCGTTTCGCTCTATCCTTCCGTTCTTGCTGCCGAGGAAGACCTTCGTCTCCATCGGCTCACGGAGCGGGTCTATCGAGGGGTTCGTCACCTGAGAGGCGTTTATAAGTATCCTGTCCCAGTAAACGGGCAGGGGCTTCGGGTTTCCCATGCTGCTTAGGAGCACACCGCCGGAGCCCGCCTGCTTGTAGACCTCCTTTATCGTATCCTGCGACCAGTTTGCGTTCTCCCTCAGAGCGCAGTCGGACTTCACTATCTTCAGCGCCCGCGTCGGACAGAGGGAGACGCAGCGCTGGCAGTTTACGCATTTCGATTCGTCGGAGACCATCATATCAAGGCTCTCGTCGTATATATGCACCTCGTTCGCGCACTGCCTTTCGCACACGCGGCAGCGGATGCAGCGAGTGTCGTTGCGGACGACTTCAAACTCGGGGTAAATGTAATTTACCGCCATCAATAAGCACCTTCCTTCACTCTTACGATGACAGGCTCACCGCCTGCGGGCGCCCAGATGTTTTCCGCCTCCGGCTCCATGGCGCGGATCGCCGCCTCCTCGGAGGCTATATAGACCCGGTCGCCCTTTTCGCCGACCACCATGCTGCGAAGCTTCAGCCTGTCGTTTAACGCCATAAGCCCGCCCTCAAAGCCGAGGATTATGGAGAACGGCCCGGTTATCAAAAGTGACGGGAAGGCGGTGCGAAGAAATCTCAGCCTGTCGCGCTCCTCGGGCGGCTTTCGCTCTATCGTAGACCAGAATGGGGCAGCGATGACGGACGCAGTCTCGGAAAGGCTGAGCCCCTTCTTGCGCATCAGGTAGTCGGCAACGTAGGTGATGACCTCGGTATCGGTCTGAAGGGTGCATTTATACCCGAACATCTCTATGTACCGCCTGTTCGCGTCGTAGCTCGATATCTCGCCGTTATGCACTATCGTGCGGTCAAGAAGTGAGAATGGATGAGCCCCACCCCACCAGCCGGGGGTATTCGTGGGATACCTGCCGTGAGCCGTCCAGGAATATGCCTCGTATTCCTCAAGGCGGTAAAACTCTCCGACGTCCTCGGGATAGCCGACCGCCTTGAAAACGCCCATATTCTTCCCGCTTGAGAAGACGTAGGCGCCGTCAATCGTCGTGTTTATCCGCATTACGACCCTTGCGATAAACTCGTTCTCGTCAAGCTGCATGCTGGCGAGTACGGATCTCAGCGGAGTCACGAAATAGCGCCAGATAAGCGGCTCGTCCGTTATCGCAGGTATCTTGCGTGTCGGGATGTTCTCGGCGCGGACAGTTTCGAGGACGCTCCTTATATAAGTCTCCGCCTCGGTCCTCGCGTTATCGTCGTCATAGAATATATGCAGGGCGAAGAGATCGCGGTACTCCGGGTATATCCCGTATCCGGCAAAGCCGCCTCCAAGCCCGTTTGACCGCTCGTGCATCGGCCTCATGCTCTCTATTATCGCCCGCCCGTCCATGCGCTCGCCGCTTTTTGAAATAACGGCCGAGATGGCGCAGCCGGAGGGAATGCGTATCTTACCTTCTTTTTTAAGCATATCGTCGCCCCCAAAAAGGAAAAGGCGCTCTCAAATGGGCATAAAAGCCCCTTTGAGAACGCCTTTGTTCTTGCGTCAATATTACTATTTGAATGTATAATTCGTCAATTCCTGCATTGTACAAAAAATGACCCCAAAAATCGAAATTTTTTGCAATTATGACGATTGACGGATTGCAAAACGGGGAGTATAATCACGGCATTGAGAGACAAAGGCGTCTTTTTGGCGCCCTTGTCTCTCTTTTCATTTATCAAACTAACCAAAGGAGAGATAAATATGAGTACGGTACCCGAGCTGTTTGCAAGCAAGGTTTTTGACGACCGCGTGATGAAGGAGAGGCTTCCGAGCGAGGTCTACAAATCGCTTCACGAGACGATAGCGGAGGGAAAGGAGCTGAATCTCTCCGTAGCCAACGCCGTGGCGAAGGCCATGTGCGCCTGGGCAACGGAGAACGGTGCTACTCACTTCACCCACTGGTTCCAGCCGCTGACCGGCATAACGGCGGAAAAGCACGACAGCTTCATCTCCCCCACCCCGGAGGGACGGGTGATTATGGAGTTTTCCGGCAAGGAGCTCATAAAGGGTGAGCCGGACGCGAGCTCCTTTCCCTCGGGCGGGCTTCGCGCCACCTTCGAAGCGAGGGGCTATACGGCGTGGGATCCGACGAGCTACGCGTTTATAAAGGATAACACCCTCTGCATACCCACCGCCTTCTGCTCCTACGGCGGCGAGGCTCTCGACAAGAAAACTCCGCTGCTGCGCTCTATGGAGGCGCTGAACAGGCAGGCGCTCAGGATACTGAAGCTCTTCGGAAACGAGAGCGTCAAGCGCGTCACCACCTCAGTCGGCCCGGAGCAGGAGTATTTCCTTATCGACAGAGCCGTTTACGAAAAGAGGCGCGACCTTGTTTACACTGGCAGAACGCTCTTTGGAGCGAAGCCCCCGAAGGGTCAGGAGCTCGACGACCACTATTTCGGCTCGATAAAGCCGAGAGTGCAGGCATATATGTGCGAGCTGAACGAGGAGCTTTGGAAGCTCGGCATACTGGCGAAGACCGAGCATAACGAGGTCGCCCCCGCCCAGCACGAGCTCGCGCCGATATATTCGACGACGAACGTCGCGACCGATCACAACCAGCTTACGATGGAGATAATGCGCCGCGTGGCGGCAAAGCACGGCCTCGTGTGCCTTCTGCACGAGAAGCCCTTCGCCGGGGTGAACGGCTCGGGAAAGCACAACAACTGGTCGATAGCGACAGATAAGGGCGAAAACCTTCTCTCACCGGGCAAGACGCCCTTTGAAAACGCCCAGTTTCTCACCTTCCTCGTCGCCACTATAAAGGCGGTGGACGAGTATCAGGGGCTTTTGCGTCTCTCCGTTGCCACGGCGGGCAACGACCACCGCCTTGGAGCGAACGAGGCGCCCCCCGCCGTAATCAGCGTATTCCTCGGCGATGAGCTGAACGCCGTTCTTGAGGCTATCG
Source organism: uncultured Eubacteriales bacterium (assembly GCA_900317385.1). Taxonomy (GTDB): domain Bacteria; phylum Bacillota; class Clostridia; order Oscillospirales; family Oscillospiraceae; genus RUG626. Next base: position 2,831 of record ONGN01000080.1, on the reverse strand, counting down.
AGAGCGACACGCCCTACGACGGAGTGGAGCGCAGGCGGATGCGCCTCGGCGTAGACTCACTGCCGAGCTTCACCCGCGATACCACAGACCGCAACCGCACGAGCCCCTTTGCCTTTACGGGCAATAAGTTCGAGTTCCGCATGGTCGGCTCCTCGAACTCCATCGCCTGCGCCAACATTATGCTGAACTCCGCCGTCGCCGACGTGCTCAAGGGCTTTGCCGACGAGCTCGAGGGCGCGGAGGACTTCGACGCCGCCCTGCACGAGCTTATCCGCCGCACGATAAAGGAGCATAAGCGCGTTATCTTCAACGGCAACGGCTACGACGATAAGTGGATAGCCGAGGCAGAGTCGAGGGGACTTCTGAACCTTAAAACTACACCCGAGGCGATGCAGCTTCTTATCGACCCGGAGAACGTGAGGATGCTCACCGAAGAGGGCGTCTTCTCCGAGACGGAGATACGCTCGCGCTATGAGATACAGCTTGAAAACTACGTCAAGACCGTCCGCATCGAGGCGAACACGATGCTGAATATGGCAAAGAAGGAGATACTTCCCGCCGTTTCCGCCTACGCCGCTCACCTTGCCGGGGCTCTCGAGCGCAAGAAGACCGCAGTGCCCGGACTTACGAGCGAATATGACAGCGCTACGGTGGAAAAGCTCACCGCCCTTGCCGACGAGATATATAAGGCGGCGGAGGCGCTTGAGGAGAAGGTCGCGAGCCTCGACGGCATCGCCGATATCACCGAGGAGGCGTACTTCATTAAGGACGAGATCATACCCGGAATGGCTGCTCTCCGCGCCCCGGCTGATAGGGCCGAGATGGAGACGGCAAAGGAATACTGGCCCTTCCCGACCTATGGGGAGATACTTTTCAGCGTAAAATGAAAGGAAGCGAATTAACATGACGATAGAATTTTGGTATTTGATCGGAGCTGCCCTCGTTTTCTGGATGCAGGCGGGCTTTGCCATGGTGGAGACCGGCTTCACAAGGGCGAAAAACGCGGGAAACATCATAATGAAGAACCTGATGGATTTCTGTATCGGCACGGTGGTCTTCTCCCTGCTCGGCTATTCGCTGATGATGGGCGAGGACGCTCTCTTCGGCCTTATCGGAATACCGAATATGGACCTTTTCGGAAAGTTCAAGGACTTCATCGCAAGCCCCGCCGAGGGCTTTACCGGAGCCTCGACCTTCGTATTCAACCTCGTATTCTGCGCAACTACGGCGACTATAGTTTCCGGTGCTATGGCTGAGCGCACCAAGTTCTCCGCCTACTGCATCTATTCCGCCGTGATCTCCCTCTTCGTTTACCCGATCGAGGCGCACTGGATCTGGGGCGGCGGCTGGCTCAGCTCCCTCGGCTTCCACGACTACGCGGGCTCGACCGCCATACATATGGTCGGCGGTATCGCCGCCCTCGTAGGCGCCGTTATTCTCGGGCCGCGTATTGGAAAATACGTCAAGGATAAGTCCGGCAAGGTCGTGAAGGTCAACGCCATTCCCGGTCACTCCATACCCCTTGGCGCTCTCGGCGTTTTCATCCTCTGGCTCGGCTGGTACGGCTTTAACGGAGCCGCCGCGACTACGCCCTCCGAGCTCGCGTCGATCTTCCTCACCACCACCGTCGCGCCGTCCGTGGCGACCTGCGCGGCTATGATATTCACCTGGGTAAAGAACGGCAAGCCCGACGTTTCCATGTGCCTTAACGCATCCCTCGCCGGCCTCGTCGCCGTGACCGCGGGCTGCGACGCCTTCGACTGGGTCGGCTCTGCCATCGTCGGTCTCGTCGCAGGAATCCTCGTCGTGGTTGTGGTCGAATTCCTCGATCTTAAGCTCCACGTTGACGACCCCGTCGGCGCCGTCGGCGTGCATATGGCAAACGGCATCTGGGGTACTATCGCCGTAGGTCTTTTGGCAAATCCCGACGCCCCCGCCGGGCTCCGCGGCCTCTTCTATACCGGCGACTTTACTCAGACGGGCATACAGCTTTTAGGCTTCGTCGCCGTCGCCGCCTACGCCGCGGTTATGATGATAATCACCTTTAAGCTTATCCAGAAGCTCCACGGTATAAGGGCGGACGCGGAGGACGAGCTGAAGGGCCTCGATATCTCTGAGCACGGGCTCCCGAGCGCCTACGCGGACTTTGCCCCCGCCGTCGATAAGTACACGGAATTTGCCCCGGAGGAGCCCATCGTCGCCGTTACCGGCTCGGTGCCGCCCGCAGAGGCTGTTACCGTGAAGAAGGTGCCCTCGTTTGAATCAGGCTCTCCGAAATTCACCAAGGTGGAGATCGTATTCAAGGAGGAGAGGCTTTACGCCCTCAAGGAGGCTATGTCGCGCCTCGGCATAACCGGAATGACGGTAAGCCACGTTATGGGCTACGGTATGCAGAAGGGCAAGCCCGAGTATTACAGAGGCGTTGCCGTTGAAACTAACCTTATGCCCAAGGTGCAGGTCGATATCGTCGTCTCGAAGATCCCCGTCCGCGACGTAATCGAGACGGCGAAGAAGGTGCTATACACCGGACATATCGGCGACGGCAAGATCTTCGTCTACGACGTTGAGAACGTCGTTAAGGTCCGCACGGGCGAGGAGGGCTACGACGCCCTTCAGGACGTGGAATGAAATTCTGACCGCAGTGGCGGAATGGAGGAATGAACGATGTGTTCCATAATGGGCTTTACCTCGCAGAGCTATAGCGAGGAGGAAATCAGAGTCTGGTTTGACCGTACAAAATCCAGAGGCCCGGATATGAGCCGCATTGAAAAGGCAGGTGAAGGCGTTCTTTGCTTTCACCGTCTGGCAATCATGGGGCTTCACGAAGAGGG
>ONGN01000003.1 GCA_900317385.1 uncultured Eubacteriales bacterium | reverse complement strand
CTAGGAAAACGAGACCGTCGCCGCCGAGGTATCGACAATCATTATCATCGTAAAATAATCCTGCAAAACCGTCTGGCTTATGTCGAGGATATTGACCCCGTTTTCGGCGAGTATCGCGCAGACGTTAGCAATTATACCGACCGTGTCTTTTCCGATAACCGTTACAATACTTCTCATTTCGTTTTTCCTCCTTAAAGTCCGAGCTCGTCCAGCGTAAGGCTGAAGGCGGGGATGAAGTTTTCGATAAAATAATCGACCTCCGGCATTTTGAGCTTTTTAAGCTTTAATAGCGTAGAGTCCGCCGCGCTTTTAAATTCCCCGTTTCCGGTCTTTAGCTCCTCGAGGCATTTTATGTAGGCGGCAAGCTTATCGGCGGCGTGGACGAGACTGGATACGTCCTCCGGAATTTTTAAAAGCTCCCTGTACTCGCCCCTCAGCTCCTCGGGCAGGGCGGAGACGAGCTTATCGACGGCGGCGTCCTCAATGCGCCTGTACGCCTCTATCATATTCTCGTCGTGGTACTTTACCGGGGTCGGCATATCGCCGGTAAGTATCTCGGGCGCGTCGTGGAAAAGGGCGGCAGCGGCGGCCCTGTCCGGGTCGCAGTCCTTTTTGAATATATCCCTTCTTATAAGCCCCAGAGCGTGGGCGATAACTGCCACCATATGGCTGTGCTCCTGCACGTTCTCCCTGTCCGCGTTGCGCATCAGCGCCCAGCGGTCTATATTTTTAAGCCTTGATACAAGCGCGAAATAGCTGTACATATCGCTTTGACCCCCGTTTCTTTCGCCTATAATACCATCGGAAGTTTCACTTGTAAAGAATATTCTTATTTTATATTGTATATTGGGTTTTTGACCTTGCCAAGGCGGACAAAATCTGATATAATAAATCAGATTAATAATTGGCGCAGAATCGCGTTTTTGGGGTGTGGAATATGATAAACTCGCCGAACGATATATGGGAGCACGTTCTTGAGATATTAAGAGAAAAGCTGACGCAGGTAGCTATCAACACCTGGTTTAACGAGTGCAGCGTTCTCAGCGTAACAGACTCCCGCCTCGTTTTGTGCATTCCCTCCGATTTCAAGCGAAACATAGTCGAATCCCGCTTCAAGGTGGATATAATGAACGCTCTTCGTGAGCTCTTTTCCGGCGAGTTCGACGTAAGCTTCGTCGGCCTTTCAGAGATAAAGGAGGCGGACGAAAAAGAGATGACCCGCTTCGGCGAGACCGAGGTATATTCCTTCTCAAATTTCGTCGTCGGCAACTCGAACAAGTTCGCCTACGCGGCGGCAAAGGCCGTGGCCGACGAGCAGGGAAAGGACTACGCCAACCCCCTTTTCATCTACGGCGAATCCGGCCTTGGAAAGACCCACCTGCTTTACGCTATCCGAAATCAGCTCAAAAAAGCCCACCCCGAATACTACATCGTTCTTATCCGCGGCGGCGACTTCGTTACCGAGCTCATCACCGCGATTCAAACGGGGCGTTCGCTTGAATTTAAAGAGAAGTACAAAAGCGCGGACGTCTTCCTCGTGGACGATATCCAGGTCATAGCCGGAAAGGACAGAACGGAGGAAGAGGTATTCCATATATTCAATACGCTCTACGAGGCTCAGAAACAGATAGTTCTCACCTCTGACCGCCCGCCGGAGGAGATGCTTCTCCTCCCCGAAAGGCTGAAATCCCGATTCTCAAGCGGCTTATTGGCCGATATCACCGTTCCTGACTACGAGACGAGAATGGCGATCATAATGAAAAAGTCCAATCAGCTCGGCCTTACCCTCTCAAACGAGGTGATGGACTTCATAGCTAAGAAGATAACGGCTAATATCCGCCAGCTTGAGGGCGCGGTAAAGCTTATGAAGGCCCAGAGCGATCTGATGGACGCGGAGATCACCCTTTCAATAGCGCAGGAGGTCCTCGCAAAAATGTTCAGGGAGAAGGAAAGCGACCTGCCGACCCCCGAGGCCATCATTGAGGAGACGGCGAAATACTTTAACTTCTCCGCCCAGGAGCTCACCGGAAAGAGCCGGGTAAGCCCGATAGTGAACGCAAGGCAGATCGCGATGTACCTCATAAAGCAATTAACGAACCTCTCCGGCCCGGAGATAGGAAAGCTCTTTAACCGCGATAACTCGACCGTGCTCTACAGCATCGACCAGGTAGCCGAAAAAATTCCCCGCTCCAAGGAGCTTTCGATAACGATAAAGGACATAACGGCAAATCTCAACTCAAACTGACTTTTCCCCCTTTTCCGTGGAAAACTGAAAACCATCCTGTGGAAAACCGGGAAAAATCCGGAAAGCCCGGGATAAAGAGGGAAAACGCGGAAAAATCATAAAAGCCGAAAATTCAAGCGTTTCGGGGCTTTAGCGCGGTTTTCCACAAAAGTTTTCCACTAAACAACAATAACAATAAATATAAAAATATATTTATTTTCTTATAGAGATATTACTTTCAATAATTATTTTTAAACGGAGGACGTAATTATGAAGTTTACCTGTGAAAAGGGGTTTTTATTAAACGCCGTGAATACCGCGTCGAGGGCCGCCCTCGCAAAAAGCGCCGTTCCCAGCCTTGAGGGTCTTCTTATCGAGGCGGACGAGGGAGTTACTATAACGGGGTACGATCTCAAGATAGGCATCAGGTCTTTCCTGCCCGCCGACGTTACCGAGCCCGGAGTTATCATCATAAATTCAAAGCTCTTCGGCGAGATAATAAGAAAGCTTCCGGACGACGTGATAACGATCGAGGCGGAGGAGAACTACCACGTTACGATCAACTGCGGAATGAGCGAATTTTCGATAATGGGAATGAACGCTTCGGATTATCCCGAGCTTCCCACCGTAGATTATCAGAACTCCGTAGAGATATCCGAAAAGGCGCTGAAGGCCGCTATCAGCGAGACGAACTTCGCCGTCTCCGACAACGAGGCTCGTCCTATCCACACCGGCGCTCTCTTCGAGCTGGACGACGGGATGCTGACAGTCGTCGCCGTAGATGGGTACAGGCTTGCCCTCAGAAGGGAGAAGGTAATCTCCGCCGAGCTCGGCGAGGGAAGTTTCGTCGTTCCTGGTACGGCTCTTTCCGAGGTCGAGAGGATAGCCGGAGATTCCGAGGACGCCGCGAGGATCACGGTAGGCTCAAGGCATATTATGTTCAACATCGGCAAAAATCAGCTCATCTCGAGAAGGCTCGAGGGCGAGTTTTTGGATTATAAAAAGGCAGTTCCGGCAACGGCAAAGTATCTTTTAGCCGCCGACAGAAGGGCGCTTATCGAGACCATCGAACGCGTCAGCCTTATAATCTCCGATAAGTTCAAGAGCCCGGTCCGTTGCGTTTTCGGCGACGGGATGATGAGAGCCTCCACCTCGACCGTTCTCGGCAAGGCTCAGGATGAGTGCGTCATCGAGGGGGACGGTGAAAATCTCGAGATCGGCTTTAACAACAGGTACGTGCTCGACGCATTGAAGGCCGCGCCCGCCGATAAGGTGATACTCAGGATGTCCACCTCGGTAGCTCCCTGCGTTATAGTGCCGGTAGGCGAGGAAAAGAACTTCCTTTATATGATTCTTCCCGTAAGGATGAGGTCAAATGAAAATTAAGGCCAGGATAGCAAAGCCGCAGGAGATAGCGATATCCACCGAGTTTATAAAGCTCGATTCCTTTCTGAAATTCGCAAACGCCGTCGAGTCCGGCGGAATGGCGAAGGAGGTAATTGCGGCGGGCGACGTCAGAGTGAACGGCGAAGTATGCCTTGAGCGCGGCAGAAAACTGCGTCCCGGCGATAAAGTGCTTTTCTCCGGCGAGTATTACGTTGTAACGGGCGAGTAAATGAGGATAGATTCCATAGAGCTTGAGGGCTTTAGAAACTACGAGAGCGCCCGCGCCGAATTTATACCGGGCGTAAACGTGATAATCGGCGATAACGCCGAGGGCAAGACGAATCTTTTGGAGGCGATATACGTTATCGCCGCCGGAAGGAGCTTCAGAGCGAAGAGCGATAAGGAGCTCATCGGCTTTTCAAAAAGCGAGGCGAGGATAAGAACCGAGGGCTTTGCCGGGGAGCGGGACAGGATAGTCGAGATCATATTCCGCCGCCTTGGGCGAAGGAGCATGCTGTCAAACGGCGTTAAGCTCAAAAGCGCCGCCGAGCTCGGCGAGAATATGTCCGCCGTACTCTTCTGCCCGGAGGATCTTGGGCTCATAAGAGAGGGAGCCGCCGTGCGAAGAAGGCTGATGGACGCTTCCCTCTGCCAGCTCAGGCCGAGATATGCCGCCGCCCTCAATCTTTTCAACAGGGCTTACGAGCAGAAGACGAGGATCCTGCGCGATTCCGCCGAGGATCCCGGGCTTTTGGAGCTTTTGGACGAGTACGACGACGAGCTTGCGAGGCTGTCCGCCGAGCTTATCCACTACCGCGCCCTCTTCTCCCGCCGCTTATCAAATGAGGCCGCGAAGATACACGCGGATTTCTCCGGCGGCGAGGAGCTGTCGATCGAGTATAAAACGGTGAGCGGGATAGAAGACCCCACGCTTCCGGCTTCCCAGCTCTATCCGATGATAATGGAGCATCAGATAAGGCACAGAACGGCCGAGCGCGCCTCAAGGCTCTGCCTCACGGGGGCGCACAAGGACGATCTGATTATAAAAATAAACGGGGCTGAGGCGAGAGCCTTTTCAAGTCAGGGCCAGGCGCGAACGGCGGCTCTTTCCATGAAGCTTGCCGAGCGGGAGATACATTTCTCGGTGATGGGTGAGTACCCCATCCTTCTGCTCGACGACGTACTGAGCGAGCTCGACCCCGGCCGCCAGAGCTTTATCCTGAACAGGATAGGCGGAGGCCAGGTTTTTATAACCTGCTGCGAGGACGACGGCGTTATAGCCGAGCGGACGGGCGGCAGAGTGCTGACTGTTAAAAACGGAGTTATCGGGGGAAAAGACTGATGTATCTTCACGTAGGTCAGAACGTAGTGATCCACGAGGACGATATCGTCGGCATTTTCGACCTCGATAACACCTCTGAATCAAAATGGACGAGAAGGCTTCTTTCGGAGGCCGAGAGAGAGGGAAGGATAGTGAACGCTTCCGGCGACCTGCCGAGGAGCTTCGTGCTGTCAAGGCTCGGAATGGTGTATCTCAGCCAGATATCGAGCGCTACCTTGAAGGAGAGAGCCGAGAGCGGCGCCGCCGCCCTCGGCTGAGCGATGAGTGAAAGGATTTTTATAAAATGGCAGAAAAGACGACTGAGATAATTGAAATGACAGAGATCAATCAGAGAGTTACCGAGGAGTACGACGCAAGTCAGATCCAGGTGCTCGAGGGGCTTGAGGCCGTCAGGAAAAGGCCGGGAATGTATATCGGCTCCACGAGCTCAACCGGTCTTCACCACCTCGTTTACGAGATAGTCGACAACTCCATCGACGAGGCGCTTGCCGGCTACTGCACGGATATAACCGTTACGATAAACGAGGGCGACACCGTCACGGTAACGGATAACGGACGCGGCATACCCGTCGATATCCAGGAGCAGACCGGAAAGTCGGCTCTCGAGGTCGTTTTCACCGTACTGCACGCGGGCGGAAAATTCGGCGGCGGCGGCTATAAGGTATCCGGCGGTCTCCACGGCGTCGGCGCCTCGGTCGTAAACGCCCTCTCCGAATGGCTCACCGTTCAGGTGCACAAGGGCGGGAAGATATACGAGATGAAGTTCTCCCGCGGCGGCATAACCCAGCCTATCACCGTCGTCGGCGATACCGACAGAACGGGTACTACGGTCACCTTTAAGCCCGACCCCATTATGTTCGACGAGACCGTTTTCAGCTATGAGGTGCTGCACAAGCGTATGCGCGAGCAGGCGTTTTTAAACGCGGGACTTCGCATAACGATATCCGATAACCGCGGCCCGGAGGAGGAGCACAAGTCCGAGACGATGCTCTACGAGGGCGGCATAAGGCAGTACGTTGAGTTTTTGAACGAGAACAAGACCCCTCTCCACGAGGAGGTAATATATATGTCCGGCGGCAGGGAGGACTCCGTCGCCGAGATAGCGATGCAGTATAACGACGGGTACAGCGAAATGCTCGTATCCTTCGCGAACAACATACTGACCCCCGAGGGCGGTATGCACGAGACCGGCTTCAAAACGGCGCTCACAAGGGCGCTGAACGCCTACGGCACGAAGTACAAGCTTCTGAAGGACGATGAGAAGCTTTCCGGCGACGACTGCCGCGAGGGACTTTCCGCCGTCATCTCCGTCAAGCTGACTAACGCCCAGTTCGAGGGGCAGACGAAGCAGAAGCTCGGAAACTCCGAGATAAGGACCCTCGTTGACGCTATCGTCTCCGAGCAGCTTGAGATTTTCCTTGAGGAGAACCCCCAGGCGGCGAAGGCCGTTATCGACAAGGGCATGATGGCGTCGAGAGCGAGAGAGGCGGCGCGAAAGGCGAGGGAGGCGGTCAGGAACAAGACCGGCCTCGAGTCCGGCGGTATGCCCGAGAAGCTGAAGGACTGCAACGAGAAGGATCCCGCCCTCTGCGAGATCTATATAGTCGAGGGAGATTCCGCCGCGGGCAGCGCGAACCAGGGCCGCGACTCCCGCTTCCAGGCCGTTTTGGCCATGTGGGGCAAGATGCTGAACGTGGAGAAGGCGAGAACGGACAAGGTCTACGGAAACGATAAGCTCCAGCCCGTTATCGCAGCCCTCGGCGCCGGCATAGGCGACGATTTCAATATTGAAAAGCTCAGATACCACAAGATAATCATAATGGCGGATGCCGATGTCGACGGAAGCCATATCCGCACCCTGCTACTCACCTTCTTCTTCCGCTATATGCGCCCGCTCATCGAGCACGGCTACGTCTATTCCGCCGTTCCCCCGCTCTATAAGCTTACGAAGGGCAAGACCCAGCTCGTCGCCTACTCCGACGCCGAGCGCGATAAGCTGAGCGCCCAGCTCAGGGAGGGTAACCCGAACGCGAAGGTTGATATCTCGAGATATAAGGGTCTCGGCGAGATGGATAAGGACGAGCTTTGGGAGACAACGATGGATCCCACGAAGCGCACTCTCCGCCGCATAACTATTGGCGACGCCATCGAGGCCGATCAGATATTCTCGCTCCTCATGGGCGAGGAGGTCGAGCCCCGCCGCGAGTGGATCGAGCGGAACGCGCACGCGGTCACGAATCTTGACATCTGAGAAAGAGGGAGGAAACGATGGCACATAACAGAAGCTACAAGCCGGAGGACATCGCCTTTCCGGATCAGATAATAACAAATTCCGAGCTCGTCTCGGAAATGCAGAAGAGCTATATCGACTACGCGATGAGCGTTATCGTCGGAAGAGCCCTGCCCGACGTGCGCGACGGGCTGAAGCCCGTCCACCGCAGGATACTCTATTCCATGTACGAGGCGGGTCAGACGAAGTCGGCCGGGTTTAAAAAATGCGCCGCCGCGGTCGGCGACGTTCTGGGTAAATACCACCCCCACGGCGACGCCAGCGTTTACGACGCCCTCGTCCGCCTTGCCCAGGATTTCTCGATGCGCTATATGCTCATCGACGGCAAGGGAAACTTCGGCTCCGTCGACGGGGACCCACCCGCCGCCTACCGTTACACCGAGGCGAGGCTCGAGCGCATCTCCGACGAGATGCTGAGGGATATAGAGAAGGACACTGTCGACTGGGACCCCAACTTCGACGAGAGCCGCAAGGAGCCCCGAGTTCTTCCGAGCCGCTTCCCGAACCTATTGGTGAACGGCTCATCGGGAATAGCCGTCGGCATGGCGACGAACATACCGCCGCATAACCTGCGCGAGGTGATAAACGCCGCCGTCTGCCTCCTCAACGACCCGGAGGCGACGCTTTCAGACCTTATGGAGCATATCTCCGGCCCCGATTACCCGACGAGGGGCATAATCATGGGCAGAAACGGCATCCGCCAGGCGTACGCCACCGGAAGGGGCAGGATAGTTGTGAGAGCCCGCGCCGAGTTCGAGGAGTTCGGCAAGGACAAGAGAACGAGGATAGTCGTGAACGAGCTGCCCTATCAGGTAAACAAGAGCATGCTCGTAAAGAATATAAAGGACCAGGTGAACGACAAGCGGCTCGAGGGCATCTCCGACCTGCGCGACGAGTCCGACAGAAACGGAATGCGCGTCGTTATCGAGCTAAAGCGCGACGCTAACCCCCAGGTGGTGCTGAACAGGCTCTTCGCTCAGACCCAGATGCAGTCCGCCTTTTCCGTAATAATGCTCGCCCTCGTAAATAACCAGTCCCAGCCGAAGGTATTGAACCTCCGCGAGATGCTGACGGAGTATCTCGTATTCCAGGAGGAGGTCATAGTCAGAAGGACGCGCTACGACCGCAGGAAGGCTCTTGAGCGCGCACATCTCCTCGAAGGGCTCATCATAGCCCAGGATAATATCGACGAGGTCATCCATATAATCCGCACGGCTTACGACGACGCGAAGGAGCGCCTTATGGAGCGCTTCGGCCTCGACGACGTGCAGGCTCAGGCCATATTGGATATGCGCCTCAAGGCTCTTCAGGGCCTCGACCGCGAGAAGCTCCAGGCCGAGTACGACGAGCTTGAGAAGAAGATAGCCTATTACGACGAGCTTTTAGCGAGCCCCGAGATGATAAGAAGCGTTCTCAAGGACGAGCTCATCGCCATCAGGGACAAGTACGGCGACGAGAGAAGGACGGAGATACAGGACGTCGAGGAGGAGATAGACTTCGAGGACCTCATAAACGAGGAGGAGTGCGTCTTCACCCTGACCCACGGCGGCTATATCAAGCGCATCGCCGTTTCCGAATACCGCAGCCAGGGCCGCGGAGGCAAGGGCATAAAGGCCATGAGCACCAAGGACGACGACTACGTCGAGACCGTGTTCACAGCCTCGACCCACGATTACCTGCTGTTCTTCACGAGCCTCGGCAAGGTCTACCGCAAGAAGGGCTATAACGTCCCCGCCGCGAACAGAACGGCGAGAGGCACGAATATAGTAAACCTCATCCAGGTCGAGCAGGGCGAGAAGGTCACCGCGATACTCCACTTCCGCGAGATGGAGGAGGACGGCATAACCCTCGTTATGGTCACGAAGAACGGCACCGCCAAGAGGCTTAACGCCTCGGCCTTCAAGAATATCCGCCAGAACGGCATCAGAGCGATAAACTTAGACGAGGGCGACGAGCTCATCAGCGTCTGCGAGACGAGGGGCGAGAGCAATATCCTTATCGCCACGCATAACGGCTCGGCGATCTGCTTTAACGAAAACGACGTCCGCGTCATGGGCAGAACGGCTGGCGGCGTCCGCGGCATAAGGCTCCGCGAGGGCGACTACGTCATCGGCGCCGTCACCGCTCCGGAGTGCGGGATGCTTCTCACCGTCACCGAGAAGGGCTACGGAAAGCGCACCCCCGTTTCGGAATACGTCCGCGGCGCGGACGGCACCCCGGCGCACAGGGGCGGCATGGGCGTTAAAAACTACAACGTGACCGAAAAGACGGGCTTTATTGCCGGAATAAAAATAGTCTCCGACGATAACGATATCCTGATGATATCCGACGACGGCACTATCATAAGGACGGGGGCGGATACCGTATCCGTTCTCGGAAGAGCCACCCAGGGCGTAAGGCTAATGAGAGTGGGCGAGGGCGCGAAGCTCATCTCCGTCACCGTAACGGACAAGGCTCCCGCCGAGGAAGCCGCCGAAGAGACGGCGGAGGCTGAGGAGGCCCCGGAAGAGAGCGGCGGGAATGAATAAGGTCACGATCTATACCGACGGCGCCTGCTCCGGAAACCCCGGCCCCGGCGGCTGGGGGGCGATATTAAAGGCGGGCGAGGCTGAAAGGGAGCTTTCCGGCGGCGAGGAGGAGACGACCAACAACCGCATGGAGCTCACCGCCGTTATCGAGAGCCTGAACGCGCTCAAAAGACCCTGCGAGGTCGAGCTATATACCGACAGCCAGTACGTCGCAAACGCGATCAATCTCGGCTGGCTTGAGAATTGGAAAAAGAGGGGCTGGAAGAGAAAGGACGGCAAGCTTCTAAACCCGGAGCTCTGGCAGAAGCTCGACAGCCTTCTTGAGACCCATAAGGTGACGTTTCACTGGGTAAAGGGCCACGCGGACAACGAGTACAACAACCGCTGCGACGCCCTTGCCGTAAAGGAAAGAGATAAATACCGCAACTGATCGGAGGAAAAAACGAATGAAAAAAGAAGTATTCAGAGGCATAGGCACGGCTATGATAACGCCGATGACCGAGAAGGGCGTGGACTACGCCGCAATGGAAAGGCTCATCGAGCGCCAGCTCGAGGCGGGCATAGACGCCCTCATAATCTGCGCGACCACGGGCGAGGCGCCCACGCTTACGGACGAGGAGCATATCGAGCTCATCCGCTTCTCCGTGGAGAAGGCGGCGGGCAGAGCGCCCATAATCGCCGGAACGGGCTCAAACTTCACAGACCACGCGATCGAGATGTCCAAAAAAGCCCGCGACGTGGGCGCCGACGCTCTTTTATGCGTCACCCCGTACTATAACAAGTGCACCCAGCGCGGCCTCGTCGAGAGCTACACCGCGATAGCGGACGCCACCGACCTGCCCCTCATCGTCTATAACGTCCCCGGCCGCACCGGGGTCAACATCAAGCCCGAGACCTATGAGAAGCTCGCAGAGCACCCGAACATCGTGGGCATCAAGGAGGCGAACGGGGATATCTCCTCCGTCGTTGACACTATGCGCCGCGTTTCCGGCAGGCTCAGCATGTACTCCGGAAACGACGATCAGATCGTGCCTATTATGAGCATGGGCGGCGTCGGCTGCATCTCCGTCCTCTCGAACGTCGTCCCCGCCGAGACCCGCGAGATAGCCACGAGATTTTTCGCCGGCGACGTAAAGGGCGCCGCCGAGCTTCAGATGAAGTACAAGCCCCTTATCGACGCCCTGTTCTGCGAGGTAAATCCCATCCCTGCGAAGGCGGCGATGCATCTTATGGGTCTCGCTTCAGACTACGCAAGGCTCCCGCTTACGAAGATGGAGCCCTTAAACCTCGAAAGGCTCAGAAAAGCCATGCGCGACGTGGGTATAGACGTATGAAGGTAATAGTAACGGGCGCCCTCGGAAAGATGGGCGGCATACTCGCGGATCTTGTCGAAAAGGCGGACGGGCTCGAGCTTGCCGCCGGGGTGGACGCCTTCTCCCAGGGCGGCGAGGTACTGAAAAGCGTCGCGGATTACTCGGGGAAGGCCGATATGGTGATAGACTTCTCGCACCACAGCCTGACGCGCGAGCTTTTGGACTGGTGCGCCGAGAAGAAGGTGCCTCTCGTTTTATGCACTACCGGTCACGACGAGGCGGAGAAAGCGGCTATAAAGGCCGCCTCGGAGAAGACGGCGATATTCTTCTCCGCAAATATGTCTCTCGGCATAGCCCTGCTATGCAAGATGGCGCGGGAGACGGCGAAGGTCTTCCCGGATGCGGATATAGAGATCGTCGAGGCGCATCACAACCGCAAGCTCGACGCTCCGAGCGGCACCGCCCTTTTGATAGCGGAGGCGATACGCGAGGCGAGGCCGGAAATGAACCTCGTCTGCGGCAGAAGCGGTATGGGAAAGCGCGATAAGAACGACGTCGGCGTCGCCGCCCTCAGAATGGGCAACCTCGCCGGAATGCACGAGGTGATCGTAACGACGCAGACTCAGTCCATCACCCTCAAGCACGAGGTGTACGACAGAGCCCTCTTCGCCGAGGGCGCGATAGAGGCCGCCCGCTTCCTTTACGGAAAGCCCGCCGGGCTCTACGATATGCGCGATATGGTTAAATAATAATACGGCTCCGGAAATTGATCCGGAGCCGTGTTTTTCAATACACCCTTGTAAGCTCTATCGGGCTTGCGCCCTCTGAGTCGGGGACGAGGGTCATGGCGGTATCGGTGAGAAGGGATATCGAGTAAATAAGCGGATCCCCGCCCGGGGCTGGCGTCACCGTGAGCCTAAAGTCCGCTGCCTCGTAGCTTCCCTCGCTTTCGCGGGTAAAGCCGCCCGTCAGCTCGTTAATCGAGGCGGACAGCACCTCGGCGAGAGCCGCCTCGGTGTACTCCTCGCCGCGCTCGTCAAGGTATGCCCTCGCGGCGGAGAAAAAGGCCTCCCTTATTCTGTCCACGCTCTCGTCAGGCAGAACGTAGGTCATAACGACGCTCCCGCTTCCGGCGCCGGTAAACTCCATCGTAAGGTCTATCGTAACGCCCTCGATCTTCAGATATGAGAACATCTCGCCCGAGCCGCTGACGGCGTTTGTCAGAGCCTCGGAAACGTCGAGCTCGGCGGCCCATCTTCCCGACAGGTCGTGGACGACCGGAACGGGCTCAGGCTCGGGCTCCGGTTCAGGCTCGGGCGCGGCGCAGGCCGCAAGGCCGAAAAGCGCGGCAAGAGCGCATAATATACATAAAAGCTTTTTCAAACCTCTCACTCCTTTCGGTTTTCCTGATTATACCGCCGCCCAGCCTTCCGTGTAAATATCGCCATTAAACAAAAATATGCGTCTGCCCAATAATTATATAGCCGTTTTTATCATTTTCCTGTTGAAAACGCGGAGAATTTTTACTATAATATAAGGTGGAGTACGATGGAGCGCCGTCGGACCCCGTCCGCTATTTAAAAACCCGTTTTACAGGGAGGAATTTGATAAATGAAAAAAGTACAGTTCACCGAAACGGTCCTGAGAGACGCAAACCAGTCTCTTATGGCCACAAGAATGAAGTTCGAGGACTTCAAGGAGATCCTGCCTACCATGGACAAGGCCGGGTACTACTCCGTTGAGTGCTGGGGCGGCGCCACCTTCGATTCCTGCCTCCGCTATCTCGGCGAGGATCCGTGGGAGAGACTCCGCAAGATCCGCGAGGCTATGCCGAACACGAGGCTCCAGATGCTCCTGCGCGGCCAGAACCTTTTGGGCTACAAGCACTATCACGACGACGTGGTCGAGAAGTTCGTTGAGCTCTCTATAAAGAACGGCATCGACGTCATCCGCATCTTCGACGCGCTGAACGACTTCCGCAATATCAAAACCGCCCTTGAGGCCACGAAGAAGTACGGCACGGACCGCACCGTAGCCTCCGGCTGCATAAGCTACACCCAGAGCCCCGTTCACACCGTTAAAAAGTACGTTGAGATGGTAAAGGAGCTCAAGGCTATGGGCTTCGATACGATCTGCTTTAAGGATATGGCGGGAACGATGAGCCCCTTTGAGGCCGAGAGCCTTATAAAGGGCGTCAAGGACGCTATCGGCGATATGCCCCTCGTCCTCCACACCCACTGCACCACCGGTATGGCGTATATGACCCTCACGAAGGCCGTTGAGTGCGGCATCGACGTTATCGATACCGCGACCTCCTGCTTCTCAAACGGCACCAGCCAGGCCGCCACCGAGACCATGTTCTACGCCCTCCAGCAGTACGGCGTCGAGACCGGACTTAACGAGAAGGTCATGAACGAGGTGAACGACTTCTTCAAGCCCGTAAAGCAGAAGTACATAGATAACGGAACTATCAACCCCAAGAGCATGGGCACCGACTCCCAGGCCCTCGTTTACAAGGTCCCCGGCGGCATGCTCTCCAATATGATAGCCAACCTCAAGGATATGAACGCCCTCGACAGATTCGACGAGGCGCTCGTCGAGATCCCGAACGTCCGCAAGGACCTCGGCTATCCTCCCCTCGTCACCCCGCTTTCACAGATGGTCGGAAATCAGGCCGTGACGAACGTCCTGATGGGCGAGAGATACAAGCAGATCTCCAACGAGATAAAGAACTACTTCCGCGGCGAATACGGAATCGCCCCCGGCGAGGTCTCCAAGGAGCTCCAGACCAAGATACTTGGCGAGGGCGGAAAGCCCGCCGACTGCCGCGACGAGGATAAGAAGCGCACGGGCGAGGAATTCGCGAAGGCGAAGGAAGCCCTCGGCGAGCTCTGCGAGACCGAGGAGGATATGATGAGCTACATCTGCTTCCCGCAGCAGGCGGAGAAGTTCCTCAAGGAGCGCAAGGCTAAGCGCGAGAATATCGCGAAGTACACGATAGAAGAGATATAAGGGAGGCAGGAGAATGTATAATACTCTCGCCGGACAGGTCTCCGGAACTCCGATGCAGCTCGGAGACGCTGCCCTTACCGCGCTGATGGGTTACGCGATCGTCTTTCTCGGCATACTCCTTCTCGTCATCGTCGTCGTCATCGTCAGCAGGATAATGACGGCGGGCAAAAAGAAGGCCGCCGAGCCGACGACCCCCGCGCCTAACCGCGACGCGCCCATTCAGAAGCTTGAGTCCACCGCGCCCAAGGCGCCCGGCTCCGCCGGAGAGCTCAAGCTCTACGATACCGACCCGAAGACTGCCGCCATGCTTATGGCGATAGTCGCAGATAAGATGGGCAAGCCCATCAACGAGCTCCGCTTCAAGTCTATCAGAGAGGTGAAATAAAGATGAAATATAAAGTAACTCTTAACGGAAGGACCTACGAGGTCGAGGTAGAGCACGGCGAGGCTCAGCTTCTCAGCGAATACGAGGCAATAGCCCCCGCCGCCCCCGCAGCAGCGCCCGCCCCCGCGGCCGCTCCCGCTCCCGCCGCTGCCCCTGCCGCTCCCGCCGCTCCCGCCGTCACCGCTGCCGGCGAGACCGTCTCTGCCCCCATGCCCGGAACGATAATCGACGTTAAGGTCAGCCAGGGCCAGGCCGTCAAGGCCGGCGACGTCCTCGCCATCCTCGAGGCTATGAAGATGGAGAACGAGGTCATGGCTCCCAAGGACGGCACCGTCGCCCAGGTCGTGACCCAGAAGGGAGCCAAGGTCGATACCGGCTCTCCGCTCGTGGTCATCGCGTAAGGGAGGAAAAACAATGGACGTTTTAAAGACCCTTGAGGGGCTTTGGCAGGATTCGGGCTTCGGCCTGTTCTTCGCCGAGGGCGGCTGGAAGTTCATCGTGATGATCCTCGTCGCCTGCGTGCTCCTTTATCTCGGAATCAAAAAGAAATTCGAGCCGCTGCTGCTCGTCGGCATAGCCTTCGGCTGCCTGCTCGCTAACCTGCCCGGCGCGGGGCTCTATCACCCCGACCTCTGGGATGATTTCCTGAATCAGGGCAGCGAGTTTTACCACAGCTACGGCCGCATACTCACCGAAGGCGGACTTCTCGATATCCTCTATATCGGCGTTAAGGCCGGTGTTTACCCCTGCCTCATCTTCATCGGCGTCGGCGCTATGACCGACTTCGGCCCGCTTATAGCGAATCCCAAGACCTTCTTCCTCGGCGCGGCGGCCCAGTTCGGCGTCTTCTTTGCCTTCATGGGCGCGATACTCCTCGGCTTCACCGGGAACCAGGCCGCCTCCATCGGCATCATCGGCGGAGCCGACGGCCCCACCGCCATCCTCACAGCTACCACTCTTGCCCCCGAGCTCTTGGGCGCTATCGCGATAGCGGCTTACAGCTATATGGCGCTCATCCCGATGATCCAGCCGCCCATTATGAAGCTCCTCACCACCGAGAAGGAGAGGAGCGTTAAGATGGAGCAGCTTCGCGAGGTCTCCAAGACCGAGAAGATCGTGTTCCCCATCGTCGTCGCCGGCTTCGTTATCCTCCTTCTGCCGTCCACCGCGCCCCTTATCGGCTCCCTTATGTTCGGCAACCTTCTGAAGGAGACCGGAGTTACCGAAAGGCTCTCCGACACCGCGCAGAACGCACTTATGAACATCGTCACCCTCTTCCTCGGCATCTCCGTCGGCGCGACCACCGTGGCTTCCCGCTTCTTAAACCCGCAGACGCTTTATATAATCCTCCTCGGCCTGATCGCCTTCTGCTTCTCCACCGTAGGCGGCCTTCTCGTCGGCAAGCTTATGTATAAGCTCTCGGGCGGCAAGATCAACCCGCTCATCGGCTCCGCCGGAGTTTCCGCCGTGCCTATGGCGGCCCGCGTCAGCCAGATGGTGGGTCAGAAGGCCAACCCCTCGAACTTCCTTCTGATGCACGCCATGGGCCCGAACGTGGCGGGAGTTATCGGCTCCGCCATCGCCGCCGGCTTCATGCTCAAGGTTTTCGGCTGATTTTCCGAATTTTTATTAAAAAACCCGATTCCTATGGAGTCGGGTTTTTGCTATAATGTGGTATAATATCGGTATAAATAGGTTGAAAGTGATGAGTGAATGAAATATTACTTAATAGCGCTGCTGACCCTTGCCCTCTGCCTTTCCGCCTGTGCCGCAGAGCCCGCGCCAGTATCTGAGCCGGAGACGGCTCCGGTGATTGCGCCCGAGCCCGCGAAAGCCCCCGAGAAAAATCCCGAGCCGGAGGGGACGGAGGAGCTTTTCGGCGCCTTGAGCGATAATAGGTATGAAAACTTATGGTTCGGCATCGGAGCCGAGCTTGAGGCAGATTTTTCGGCAAATGCCGCAGAAATACCCGGACAGGGGCAGTCCGTCCGCGTACTGACTGCCGCCGCCGAGGGCGGTGAGTGGGAGATAAGCGTCACCGTCTCCGGCGTGGGCGCAGAGGCAACGGCTGAGAATTACGCCGCCGCCGCGAAAACGCTCGCCACCGCCGCCTTTGAGGAAGCGGGGCTCGAGCTTACCGGGAGCGCGATCGAGACCCTGAGCTTTGCCGGGGCGGAGTATCCCGCGCTGAGATTAGCGGCGGAGAGAGTGTCAGAAAGGGGAGATACCCTCGCCGTTTATCAGCTCACCGTGTTTATAAAACGCGGACGCTATATCGCCGCCGTGACCGCGACGACGTATCTTGAAGATTTTACCGACAGCTTGATTGGAGGCTTTTATGCGCTGGCTTGAAATAACGCTGAACACCTCGCACTCCGAGCTTGAGGCTCTTACCGCAAGGCTAATAGCCCTCGGGGTGGACGGCCTCATAACCGAGGACGAGGAGGAGATCCGCCGCTTTTTGGAGGATAACCGCAAATACTGGGATTACGTGGACGAGGACTTTGCCGCGTCCATCCGTGGCGTCAGCCGGGTGAAGTTCTATCTTGAGGACACTGAGGGCGGCAAGGCCGAGCTCAAAAGGCTCGAGAGCGCGATGCCGGATAAGGAGTTTTCCGTAGTCCCCGTTAAGGACGAGGATTGGGAGAACAACTGGAAGGAATACTATAAGCCCATCACCGTCGGCGAAAGGCTCGTGATCGTGCCGAGCTGGCTTCCCATACCGGAGGACTGCGGCGACAGGGCGGCGCTCA
Organism: uncultured Eubacteriales bacterium; assembly: GCA_900317385.1. Taxonomy (GTDB): domain Bacteria; phylum Bacillota; class Clostridia; order Oscillospirales; family Oscillospiraceae; genus RUG626. Next base: position 19,481 of record ONGN01000003.1, on the reverse strand, counting down.
GGCTCGACCCCGGCCTCATCTTCGGCACGGGCGCCCACCCCACGACGCGGATGTGCCTTCTGGCGCTTCAAAAATACTCGGGCGCGGGCAAAAGAGTGCTTGACCTCGGCTGCGGGAGCGGCATTCTCGCTATCGCCGCCCTTCTCTTGGGCTGCGATCGGGCGATCGGCGTGGATATCGACGAGAAAGCGCCGCCCGTAGTGATGGAGAACGCCGCGCTGAACGGCATCGGCGCCGACAGGCTCAGCGCCTTCGCGGGCGACGTCACCGCCGACTCTGACCTTGCCCGCCGCCTTCGCGGGGAGAAGTTCGAGATCGTAACGGCGAATATCGTGGCGGACGTGATAATCGGCATATCGAAGAAGGCGCGGGAGCTCACCGCCCCCGGCGGCGTCTTTATAACCTCGGGCATAATCGAGGGGCGCGAGGCCGAGGTGGAGTCCGCGCTCAGAGCGGCGGGCTTTAAGATAGAAGAACGCTATAACGTCGAGGGCTGGCACGCCTTCGTTTGTACGGGAGAATAAGATTATGGAAAATTTAAAGGCAATAGTCCTTGCCGCGGGCAAGGGAAAAAGAATGCACTCTGAGGATTCCGACCTACCGAAGGTCATGCGCGAAGCTCTCGGCAGGCCGCTTCTCGGCTACGTGCTCGAGGCGCTTCCGGTCGAAAACCCTCAGGACGCCGTTATCGTAGTCGGATATAAGCGCGAGAAGGTCATAGATGCCTATCCCGAACGCACCTTTGCCGTTCAGGCGGAGCAGAAGGGTACCGGTCACGCCGTCGCCTCCGCCCGCGAGGCTCTTGAGGGCTTTTCCGGCGACGTCCTCGTCTGCTGCGGCGATACCCCGCTCATAACGCGGGAAACGCTCGAGGGGCTTTGCAGGGCGCACAGGGAGTCGGGAAGCGACTGCACAGTTCTCGCGGGGGCGGCAAAGGAGCCTATGCCCGGCCTCGGCAGGGTAAAGCGCACGGAGAAGGGCGAGTTTATCGCGATAGTCGAGGAGAGGGACTGCACGCCCGAGGAGAGGGAGATACGCGAGTTCAACTCCGGCATCTACGTATTCAACTCGGAAAAGCTCTTCTCCGCGCTGAAGCTTCTGAAAACGGATAACGCCCAGGGCGAATATTACCTGACCGACGTGCCGTACATAATGCGGGAGCGGGGAGACAGGGTCTCCGTCAGCGTGCAGGATATGGGCCCGGAGCTCATCGGGGTGAACAGACCCGAGGAGCTTTCCGAGGTCGAGCGGATACTTAAAGAGAGGATATAAGTCGCATTTTTCTCCTGCGTAGGGAGCGATGCCCACATCGCTCCGCTGATTTTGCGACCGGTTGCGTTACATGGCGGAGGCATGTGGGCATGCCTCCCTACGGCGACACAGAAAACGAGCGGCGCAAGGCTAAATCCTTGCGCCGCCTATTTATTAAATACGTTTTTCAGAATCCGAGATTGAGCCCGCCGGTGAGCTTTGCCATCGTGCCGCTCATCTCCTCGGCAGCCTTCCTCATCGCCTCGTTTATCGCGGCGATAATTGCGTCCTGAAGCATCTCGACGTCCTCGGGTACCTCAGCCTCGATAACGGCGTCCGGGTCGATCTCAAGGGAGACGAGCTCGCGCTTTCCGTTCACCTTCGCTGTGACCATACCGCCGCCCGCCGAGGCGGAGAACTCCTTCTCCTCTACCTCCTGCTGGCGCCTCAGCATCTCCTCCTGCATCTTCTGAGCCTGCTTTATCATATTCATATTCATTCCGCCGCTCATTCTGCCGCCGTTAAATCCGCCTTTTGCCATTTTTATTTCCTCCTTATTTTATCGTTACGTTTCCAAATCTCATTAAACTGTCGAGCTTGTCCTCTGTTTCGGGCGCGTCGTCCGCCGCCTCGGTTATCCTGACCGCGACCCGCTTTCCGAGTATGCGCGAGGCCACCTCGGTGATCGCCGCCTTTGTATCCGTCGTGTCAGCCAGCAGCGTCGCCATCGGATTCGTGGAGCGGAGAGTTACCCTGTCGCCCTCAAGGCTCACGCGGAAATTCGCGCTGTCCGAGAGGAACATATACGAGATGAGCCCCCTGATCTCCTCTGAATCGAGCACCTTCTGCCACCAGTCGCCGGAAGTCGCAGGCGCGGGCGCCTCGGTTTTCTTTTCCGGCACGGGCTCGGGCCTGGGCTCAGGTTTCGGTTCAGGCGCAGGCGCGGGCTTAGGTTCCGGTTTTGGTTCAGGTTTGGGTTCCGGTTTGCGTTCCGGCTTTGGTTCGGGCTTGGGCGCGGGCTTTGAAACCGGCGCCGGAGCGGGTCTCGCGGGCGGCATCCCGGGCTCTGCTTCCTCGCCCGAGAATAGCCCGGCAAGGCTAACTAAGGCGAGCTCGGCGGCGGTGCGCTGATCCCGCGCCGTTGAAAGTCCGCCGACAGCCTCCTGAAGCGTTTTCGCCGCTCGTGTCATAAGCGTGCGGCTCACCCCTGAGGAGAGAGCGCTGAGCTCGGACGAGCTGAGCGAGCCGGAGAGAAGGGACTCCGAGCCCTTCGGGGCTACGGAGAGAATCAGCATATCCCTCAAAACCGTGAGGAGGGATGAGAGAACGGGCGTCGGCTCCGTTCCGCTGAGATACGCCCCCTCGAAAATCTCGAGGGCGGAGGCGGCGTCGCCCGACCTGACCGCCCGCCATAATCCGGCGGCGGTGCTCGCCCCGGTAAGGCCGACGGAGGTGAGGACGAGGTCTTCCGTTATCTCGCCCCGCCCGAGGCACTGGTCGAGAAGGGAGAGAGAGTCGCGCATCGCGCCCTCTCCAAGGCGGGCGAGAAGGGAGGCGGCCCCGTCGGTAATCGCAAGCCCCTCGGCCTGCGCCACGTATTTTATCCTGCCCTCGATATCCCGGGCGCTCAGCCTGCGGAATGAAAACCGCTGACAGCGGGAAAGTATCGTTGCGGGTATTTTCTGAAGCTCGGTAGTCGCCAGAATAAAGACCAAATGCTCCGGCGGCTCCTCAAGAATTTTCAAAAGCGCGTTGAACGCGGGTACGGAGAGCATATGCACTTCGTCGATTATGTAAACCCTTTTGCTCACGGACGCGGGGGAGTAAATAGCCTCGTCGCGTATAGCGCGGACGTTGTCGACGCCGTTATTGGAGGCGGCGTCGATCTCGACCACGTCGAGGATGGAGCCCGAAAGTATGCCGCGGCAGGCGGGGCACTCGTTGCAGGGCTCGCCGCCGACGGGGTTTTCGCAGTTTATGGCGCGGGAGAGGATCTTGGCGCAGGTGGTCTTGCCGGTGCCTCTCGAGCCGACGAAGAGGTAAGCGTGGGAGGTGCGTCCGGTCTCCACCTGGCGGCGGAGAGTAGTCGTTATATGCTCCTGACCCACCACGTCTTCAAAGCGGAGGGGACGGTATTTGCGGTAAAGGGCCTGATACATAAACAGCGCCTCCCAAAAAATAACCTCCGGGATTCTGAGCAGAGTGGAACCGCACACCTGCCTTTGATGGAGCCATACACCCGTTACTGATCCTCAAAGCTCAGAGCCGGCAGACCCGCGGCACACGGAAATACCTGCTTAGTGCTGCTCGGTTCCCCGCCTGACACGGTTCACAGGGTCCCGTTGCGCGGGACCGGCTCATCAACGCTTCTCAGAAAAGGCAGACGACACATAACGCCACCGGGGGCAGGGATTCATCCCCGCTGTAGCGGATTGCGGGCAACAGGGCACCGCTATCTCCCCGACTAGTGCGGTTCCACTCCGCTCAGAATAGCGGAGGGCTTTTATTATTATAAATTATTATTTGCGATTTGGCAACAGTTTATTTTTTTCGCATTTGCAATGCGGGGGTGTTTCTCATTAAGATGATACCGCTTTATTCTTTATAAGTTTAATAAATGTACATTTTTCTCTCTTTGCAGACCGAAAAGAGAGAAATGAACACTTTCCTTGCGTTCAAGCAAGAACAGACGCATCATCTTGATGCACCCCCCCATTTACGAGCAAAACCGGTGACTTCCTATCACCACGATCACCGGCCTTGACCAGATCCACCTGCTCGTCGCCGTTGCGGGGTTGAAGTAGTAGATCGCCCCGCCGGAGGGGTCCCAGCCGTTCATCGCGTCGCGCGCGGCTCGGTAGGCCGAGTCGGAGACGGGCTTATAAAACTGCCCGTCCTCAAGGCAGGAGAAGGCGCCCTTCTGATATATCACTCCGGCGAGGGTCGAGGGAAACGAGGGGTGCTTTATCCTGTTCAGCACTACGGCGCCGACGGCGACCTGACCGGAGTAGGGCTCGCCTCTCGCCTCGGCGGATATGAGGCGGGCGAGAAGAGCGACGTCGTTTTCGCTTTTGCCCGAGCCGCCGCCGCTTATGCCGAGGGCGGAGAGGGTCGCGGGCCCGACTATCCCGTCCGCCGTGAGCCCGTTTTTAGCCTGAAACTTCTTAACCGCCGCCTCTGTCGCCGAGCCGAAGATACCGTCGACCTTGCCGCTGTAATAGCCCCAGTTTTTAAGGCGGGTCTGTATCTCGCTCACCGTGCTGCCAGTGGAGCCGCGGCGGTAGCTTGCCGCGCTTGCCGATGAAAAGAGGGAAATAATTAAGATATTTATTAGAAATACCGCGATTATCGCGGGAATAAGCCTTTTTCTGTTCATAGTACCACTCCTTTCCTTTAGTTTACGGGAGAGGGGGCTTTTTATTACCGGGAATTTTTTCTAATAATGCCGACGACAAGTACGAGCGGCAGCAGAATATATGCGAGGGCGGAATTTACGATGGGGGCGAGCTTTTCAGACCAGCGCGCCGCCCCCTCAGCCGAGCCGGAGATTAGGAAGGCGACAGACGCGACGGCGGCGCACTCCCCGGGCGCAACGAGGCGACTTCCCCGCCCGGGCAGTAGCCCCCGCAGAAGCTGATGCGCTATGCCGAGCAGCGAGGCGATGAGGGCAAAGTCGGTTATTACCCAGATCGCGACGATGACGGAGTCCACCCTCGCGTCCGTGCCGAAGATGCTGATATTGCGCACCACGGCGAGGGCGGGGCTCAAAAACCCGGAGCAGAGCTCGGGAGAGAGGACGCCTATCGTGGTAAGGCCGAGGAGAAAGGCGCAGAAAGCGGCGAGGGAGAGCCATTTTACGCTCTCCCGCCCGAGCCTGTCCCCGTCGGTGAGCGCCGGGGCGAGCAGGAGATAGTATGCCCAGATGGCAAAAATCTCCATTACCGGCAGCGAGCCGAGAGCCGCCGCTCCAGCGTCCTCGAGCCCGACGGGGAGAAGATACCTGAGCCTTATATCCTTTACCGAAAAGACGAGGACGAAAAAAAGACAGCCCATGATCAAAGGAAGTGCGAGCTCGCTCGCCCGGTAGAGCGTCCTATTCCCCATCGTGAGCGGGGCGAGGAGGGCGACGGAGGTCGCAAGTATGAATATCGCGGGCGAGGCCTCGGGATAGAGGACGCTGACGAGCCGCTCGGCTGATACGCGCAGGACTACCCCGGAGTAGAACACGAGCCATAGCCCGAATACGGCGGAGAAAGCCCCGCCCCAAAATGACCCGAGCGAAGCGCGCAGAAGCTCGCCGTTCTGCGGCCTGAGCTTTGACGCGAGCATTGAAACGAGGAGAGCGAAAAGGCAGGCGACTGCCGCCGCAACGATTGGCGAGAGCCACGCCGCCTGCCCCGCGAGGGCGAGAGACGAGACGGGCAGAAGCCGGACTATCGGAGACAGCAGGCTGAGAAACGCCATTATCCCGAGCTGGCGCGAGCTTATCTTATCCCGCAACGCTTTCCGCCCCCTCCCTTAAATCGAACGAGCCAGTTATTTTCGCGGAGACCGACCAATCAATCTCCGCCGAGGGCATGGAAAAGCCGGAGAAAGCCCCGGCGGAGAAGGGCCTTGCCTCCATAAGCGAGCCGCGTATATCGTAGATGTCGGCGCCGAGCTTAAGGGCGGCCTCGAGGGCAAGGCGGATATTCTCGCCCACGTAAAGGGTAAGCTCATCCTCCGCGTTTCCCGCATTTGTCCTGCCGTCAGTTCCGGCGAGCCTCGCCGTCAGGGAAACTTCGAGCTTTGCGCCCGGCTCGCCGCCCGGGCCCTCGACCGGGATAAACCGGGTCTCAGCCCCATTTATCATAAGCGTTCTGCCCGAAAGGCTCACCTCGCCGCCCTGCAGCCTGTTCATTATTATCGCCGCCCCCTCGGAGGCGCGTTCTTCGAGGAAAAGGGCGAGCTTTCCGTCCCTTATCGCGGCAAAGCCGCATGGGGCGACGTTCTCGTCATATTTGACGCACTCTATAAGGCAGGCGCCGCTTCTTTTGAGGGCGGCGGAGCACTCCCCTGCCGTGAAGGCGAAGACCCCGAGGTACGGCGAATTTTCGCCCAAAAGGGAGAGAAGGTCCCCGAGCTCGCCGCCAGAGTCCTCGATGAGCCCCGCCGCCGTGTCGCCCCTCACGATGAAGAGCCTCGTTCCGAGGCGAAGCTCGTTTGACCGGGAGATGAAGTCCAGCGTTTCGGGTATGACCCGCCCCGCCGCTTTCTCACCGATGAGCACGCTCTCAACGTGGGAGAATACCGCGTTCTTTCCCGCCGGAAGGCGGCTGAGGAGGCCCACCGCCTCAGATAGCGTCGCTCCCGAGCCGGAGAAGGCTGCGCTCTCGCTCGAAGCGCCCCCCGCCGTGAGACCCGTTATCTTAATGTTCCCGTCCTCAAGGTCTATACCGAGGACGCGGACGAGGCTCATATCCTCTATCTCCCGCGAGGGCGGGAAAAACGCCCCGTTTCCGCAGGAGACGAGCAGGAAAATGGCGGGCAGGAGAAGAAAAAGCCTTTTCATCGCTTATAAGCCTCCCCAAGCTCCGGCTCCCGCTCCCGCTTCTTTCGCATAGGATAGCGCAGAAGGGCGCGGAGAATATGCCGCCCGCCGTTTCCCGCGAAGGGCGACATATACGGAAAGCCGACTGAGTCGAGACTCGCCAGGTGTACTATCCATAATGAGACGACGAGGGCTATGCCGTAAACGCCCATCAGGGCGGCGGCCGCCGTCAGGGTAAAGCGGACGATGCGTATCGCCGAGTACATATCCTGATCGGGCATAGTATAGCCCGCGATGCCGGAAAAGGCGATGACGACTACTACCACGGGGCTCACGACCTTCGCCTCCACCGCGCTCTGACCCACTATGAGGCCGCCAATAATGCTGACCGTCTGCCCGATGGGCGTGGGCAGGCGTATCCCCGCCTCGTGAAGTAAGTCGAAGGCCGCGAGCATACCGATGACCTCGAGCGCCGTCGGGAATGGGACGAAGGCCTTCGCGTCCACCATCGACTGCATGAGCTGAACGGGTATCATCTCCCGGTGATACATAGCCACGGCGACGTAAAGAGCCGGGGCGAGCGAGGATATCACGAAGGCGAAGTACCGGAGCAGCGTCAGAAACGAGGAGAAGAGCCAGTGGCCGGAGTCATCCTCCGGCGTTTTCATAAACTGGGAGAAGGGAGCGGGCAGAAGAAAGCCCATCGGCAGTCCGTCGGCAAGTATACCGACCCGACCCTCAACGAGATTGAGGGCGAATTTATCCGGCCTTTCGGTGACGAGCACGCGCGGGAACGGGGAGGCGGGCGACTCAAGTATGTTCTCGCTTATCGCGGCGGCGGAGAGGACGCAGTCGCCATCTATCTCGGAGAGGCGGCGCTGTACCTCGTCCGCAAGGCCCTTCGGCGCCCGCCCCTCGATATATACGAGGTACAGCTCGGTGCCGGATATCCCGCCGGCTCTCAGCTTCGTAAAGCGGAGAGCGGGGGTCTTGAGCTTTTTCCTTATAAGGGCGGAGTTTACGGACAGTGTCTCAACGAAGCCGTCCTTCGGCCCCTTGATGACCTTCTCCTCCTTCGGCAGGTCGACGGCCCGCTTTTCCTGAGCGGGAACGGGAAAGGTGAGAGCCGCGCCCTCAGCCTCGAAAATAATCGCGCACGAGCCTGAGAGAAGGTCCTCCGTCACGTCCCGCGTTTTCTCCCGCTTTTCGGGCGCAATACCGTAGACGGTGCCGCGAAGCGCAAGCTCAAGGGCTGCGGCGGGCGCAAGCTCCTTCGGGAAGCGGGCGGGGTCTGTCATCGGCTTTACTACGGTCTCCGCTATCGCCTGCGGGTCTGCAAGCCCGTCCAAATAGAAAAGGGTCACGCCCTTTCCGGCGAAGCCGCCCAAAAGAAGCTCCTCGCTTTTAAGGTCGGCAGTTTTCCCGAAGGCTTCGGTGAGCTCGGACGCGCTTACCGAGCCCCTGTGAGTTTTGAACACAAATAAGCCCCCCTTTTTTTGTTAAGCAGACGGCAGCTGCCGTCTGCTTAGCTTGCCCGCAAATGCGCGGCTTATGCCGGCGAAACGCGGCTTTATCATGACAAAGGCGGCAAATTTGATAATATAAGATAAAGAATCTTCAATTAGGAAGTGAAATTATAAAGTGCAATAACTGCAATGCAGAGCTTATCGAGGGCGCGGCATTTTGCGCCTCGTGCGGCAACGCTGTCGCCGCTCCCGCCCGCCCGGCAGAGTCACAGGGCGTTGTAAAAACCATCGTCGGAAAGCTTGGCAAGATGACCGGCGAGGAGGGCGATACCGAGGTCCATTTCAAGGAGCTCTTCTCCGAGACGTTTACAAAGCACAGCCGCGAGGAGAGGGACGAGCTTTTCACCTGCGGAGCTATCAAGACCACCCCTGCGGAAAAGGATATGATATCCAACTGGCCGAGGCCCTGGCTATATATCCGCGTTCTCGGCGTCCTCCTCCTCGTCACCGTTATCCTTAACCGAATAAAAAAACCACCCTTCGGAAAAACCGAAGGGTGAGATTTTTTAGAGCGTATGATCATTTCTTTCCGCCGAAGAGCTTTCCGAAGAGGTTAGAGAGAAATCCGCCCGAGGGCTTCTGGTTTGAGTCGAGGCTCTGTACGCCAGACGCCGCCTGGGGCTGAGCTGCTGATTGATTTCCGCCGCCGAGTAAGCCTAAAAGCAGGCTCGAAGTGTCCACGTTTCCGAGGAGGGAGCCGATTATCCCGGTCACGTTGAGACCGGAGTTCTGACTCTGCTGAGCCTGGGTCTCCTGACCGAGAAGGCTCATAAGAAGCGGAGCGGCGGCGGAGAGGACGCCCCTCGTGCCCGCCTCGCTTGCGCCGGAGGCGGCGCTCGCGGCGGCGACGGTGTCAGACTCCTTCGAGCCGAGCAGGTGCCCGACTATCTTCGCGCCGTCCTTTAGGTCAACTCCGGAGAGGAAGCCCTTGAGGTCGGAGGTGTCGTCAGCCGAGTGCTGGGCGAGAGCTCCGGCAAAGCCGGAAACGGTGTCCGCGCCCTCAGACTGGGCGAGAGCCCCGCTTAAAAGTCCGGGCAGAGCCGAGGAGAGAACGCTTTTCGCCTCTTTTTCAGAGACACCGGCGGCTGAGCTTATGCCGGAAATGCTGTCGGAAGAGACAAGTGAGCCGAGAATAGAAGATATATCCATAGTTATTGCCTCCTGTTTTTCTTTTTTTCTCTATTATACAACCCTTTTTGCCCGGCGGTCAATAAAATAAGAAAAAAAGGTTGTTAATTGCCGAAAAGCGTGATATTATGAAGCTACCATCCTAAATATTGTGGAGGAATAAAAAATGGCAGAGAAAAAAACGCATAATATAGTCCAAACACAAAGCACCGGCGCAAAGCCCCAGGTCGTTCAGACCAAGCCCGCCGGAAGCGCGACCGGCTACCGCGTAGGCGCTATCGTCCTCTGGCTCCTCGCCATCGTATGCGAGGTGCTCGCTATCCTCTATCTATTCGGCAAGCTTGAGATAACCTTCCTTCCCACCCTTTGGGTCCTCATTATCCTCATCGTTCTCGACCTCGCGTTCGTTATCATCGGCTCCCAGCTCTGGAAAAAGGCGAACCACATAAAGCCGGCCTCAAAGAAGAATCCCACCCTCTTCTGGCTCTGGAACAATCTCGGCGTTATCGTCGCCTGCTTCGCCTTCATTCCCATCATCATCATTATGCTCACGAACAAGGACCTCGATAAGAAGACGAAGACCATCGCCGTTATCGCCGCTATCGTAGCTCTCCTCATCGGCGGAGCCGCCAGCGTTGACTATAACCCGATAAGCCAGGAGGAGCAGGCCGCCGCCGTCGATACCATCGAGGGCAACGTCTACTGGACCCAGTTCGGCAAGGTGTATCACACCCACGAGGACTGCTCGCATCTCAACAATACCGACACCCTCTATACCAACACCGTTGCCGAGGCCATAGCCGCCGGCCGCACCAGGCTCTGCAAGACCTGCGCCGCGAGAGACAGCGTCCAGGTCGATGAGAACGGCTTCGTAGTATCCAAGGACGACGCCGCCGTCGACACTACCGACACTGCCGAAACCACTGACGACGGAGTAAAGACCCTCGATTGATAAAAAGCCCGGACGCAGCGCATAAAGCCGCGTCCGGTTTTTTCATAGTCTTTTGAGATTTGCCGAGATGTCGGTAAGCGCCTTTGAAGCCTCCATATCGCAGGCTGTCCTTCGGGCAAGGTCACCGAGGGCGATCACGCCCACAAGCTGCCCCTCGCTGACAACGGGAAGCCGCCTTACCTGCGCCCGGCTCATAAGCTCAGATACGCGGGATATATCGTCCTCCGGCGAGGCGGTTACGACGCTGCGGCTCATGATATCGCGCACGGGCGTTTTCGCCGGGCTCTCCCCGTTCGCCACACAGCGCAGAACGATGTCCCTGTCCGTCACGACGCCGCGCAGGCTCCCATCCGTGCCGCATACTGGCAGAGAGCCCACGTTGTGCCGGCTCAAAAGCCGTGCCGCGTGAAGCGCCGTCTCGTCGGGCGCTACGGTAACGGGCGAACCTGACATTATATCTGAAACCTTCATAGAAAAAGCCTCCCTGATCTTGATACCTTGAGTATTGACCGGGGAGACTCGTTTTATTCACTTTATAAAGCTTTCGATAAGTATTTTTGCGCCGATGCCGATAAGAACGAGGCCTCCGATGAGCTCCGCGCTGTCCTGAAATTTTTCGCCGAGCTTGCCGCCCGCCGTACCTCCTACGACGGAGAGGATGAAGGCGACGGCGCCGATAACGGCGGAGGCGATCCAGATGTTGATATCCATAAAGGCGAAGGTGACGCCGACGGCGAGGGCGTCTATGCTCGTCGCTATCGCGAGCATCAAAAGCGTCTTCGCCCCGAGCTCGGTAACGGCGGGCTCGCCGCCCTTTTTAAGCGCCCCTATCACCATCCTGCCGCCGATGAAGGCGAGAAGGGTAAAGGCGATGTAAGGGCTGTACTTAACGACGTACTCGGCAACGGTCGAGGCTAAAAGCCAGCCGATAACGGGCATAATAAACTGGAAAGCGCCGAACCATATCCCCATTTTAACTGCGTCGCGGAATCGGAAGCCCTTGACCGTGAGCCCCGCCGAGGTCGAAACGGCGAATGCGTCGAGGGCGAGAGAAACGGCGGTCAGAAGTATGTATCCCATTGAAGTCTTCCTTTTTTTCTGATATTATGGTGCGGGACGGTGATAAGGTTGAAACAAGTTTCAACCTTATTTGAAATCGAAGCCGTTTTTCTCGCCGCTGCGCGGCAACCGAAAAACGCAGCATTTATGACCATTCCATTTTATGGTCATTTTGTGCCTTGAACTTTAGCGAAAGGAATGGTCATAAACATGGATCACGAATACTATATGCGCGAGGCCCTCGCCTCAGCACGAAAGGCGGCATCGGAGGGCGAGACCCCGGTCGGCGCCGTTATCGTGAAGGACGGAAAAATAATCGGCCGCGGGCGCAACGCCACGGAGAGACGCGACGCCACCTGCCACGCCGAGATAGAGGCTATTCGCGAGGCGGCAAAAAATGCCGGCGATTGGCGGCTCGACGGGGCGAGCATCTACGTCACGATGGAGCCCTGCCCGATGTGCGCCGGGGCGATAATGAACTCGCGGATATCGAGGGTGTTTTTCGGGGCAAGGGATAAAAATATGGGCTCCTGCGGGAGCGTAATAAATCTCTTTATGGAAAACTACGGGAGAAGGGCCGAGATAACGGGCGGGGTGCTCGAAGAAGACTGCGCCGCCGTGCTCTCGGACTTCTTCAAAAACGTGAGATAGCTTTCGGGCGGCAATAAGCCGCCCGATGTTTTTTATTCAAGAGGTTTTCCTTCCGCGTTGAAGAGGGGGATGGAGCCGAGAACGATGATATCGTCCCTCTGCGCGGCCTCCGCCTCCGCGAGGACAGCCATCTTTCCGGCTACGACGCCTCCGGCTTTTTCAACGAGGGACTCCATCGCCTTGAGTGAGCCGCCCGTGGAGATGACGTCGTCAACGATCAGAATGCGCTTGCCGCGCATGAGCTCGGCGTCGTCAGAGCCGAGGTAGAGCCTCTGCTGGGAGAGGGTGGTGATGGACTTGTCGTCAACGCTGATGGGATCGGGCATATAGACCTTTGGGCCCTTGCGGGCGATGAAGTACTTCTCCGCGCCGGACTGGCGGGCCATCTCGTGGATAAGGGGGATGCTCTTCGCCTCGGCGGTGAGGAGGTAGTCGTAATCGAGGTCCTTCGCCTTCTCAAGGAGGGCTGCCGCGCAGTTTACGGTCAAAGGCGCGTCGCCGAACATTATGAAGGCGGCAATCATCAGCTTGTCGTTCAGCGGGCAGAGGGGCAGGCGGCGGGTAAGCCCCGCGACTTTTATTTCATGATACATTAATATCACCTCGGTTTAATTTTCCGATCGCATTATACAATTATAATGATCCTTTGTCAATTTGAATCGCTTGTAAGCGGCGCCGTTTTCTGCTACAATGGCGAAAAAGGAGGCGGAAACGATATGCCAGAATTCAACGTAACCGGCGAAACGAAGCTCAGCGATATCGAAAAGCAGTACCCGTGGCTCAAGGAGGAGCTTAAAAAGCTCGATCCGCGGTTCAAGATGATAGATTCACCCCTCGCCAAGTTCCTGATAAAGTCCAACACCGTCGCCTCGGCCGCTCAAAAGGCCGGCGTCAGCGAGGAGCTTATCATAGAAAAGCTGAGGGAAATGGTCGAAAAACACGGATAAAAAATTCTTACCTCGTTTTAGGTTTCTTTAAGCTTTGGGGGTTAAGATAAGCTCACAAAGAGGGAAACAGTCCCTTTAAGAAACCAAAAGGAGGAATCACAATGAGCATCAGAAAAATGAGAAACGCCGGCTTTGCGGCCACTTTGCTGGTCATGGCAATGCTCATCGGCCTCTTGTCCGTAAGCGCGGCTGCGGCGGAACCGGCGAGCGATATGACCTTCACCTTCACTGAGAGCGGCGTCACCGCCTCGGAGGGCTCGGGCTCCGGATACAAAATAAGCGGCGCCTCGCTTACCATAAACGAATCCGGAGTTTACACGATAACGGGCTCGGTCTCAGAGGGCAGCATAGCGGTCAAGAAGGGCACGGAAAACGTTACCCTGATCCTGAAAAACCTGACCCTCTCCTCGAGCACTACCGCCCCCCTCACCGTGGGCAAAACGGCCTTGACGCCGGCGGCGACTCAAGGCTCAATAACGGCGGCAGCGTCTATATTAACGGCGGCGTAACCACCGTCTTCGGCTCCGCTAATAACGGTAACAGCGCCCTCGACTACGATACGAAATGCGTATTCAGCGGCGGCACACTTCTCGCCGTAGGTATGAACGGCATGGCGCAGACGGCTCAGGGCACGGGCGTGGTCTTCAACACAAACGTATCGAGCGGCGCTCTTTTAAGCATCAAGGACGCGAGCGGGAGTGAGCTGATCTCTGCGACCGCTCCCAAGGCGGCAAACTGGGTCTGCCTCGCCTCGGATAAGCTCACGAGCGGCGCGACCTATACCCTTTACCTTAACGGCAAGGCGACAGCTACCGCAACGGCCGGCACCACCACGTCCGGCGGCGGCTTCGGCGGCGGAATGGGCGGAAATATGGGCGGACGCGGCGGCCAGATGCCGGGTAACGGTCAAATGCCCGGTAACGGCCAGATGCCGGGTAACGGCCAGATGCCGGGTAACGGTCAGGTAACCGACAATGGAGAAAAGACGGAAAAGGGTCAGCGTTCCGGCGACGGCACCGGACGCAGGGGAAAGAACGCTGAGGAGACCGCAAAGCCCGTGATCCTCGAGGGCGTAGGAGTTATGGGTACTCAGCTTGGGGACGAAGCGGCTAACTTCCTTTTCTGCTATTGATAACTTGAAGGAGAACAGGGCGGGATAATCCCCGCTCTGTTTTTAAGAGGAGAAAAATAAAAAATTTCCCGTTTTCTCATAAAATCGGCAAAATATAGTTTGATACTGCCGCAAATATGTGGTATAATTTCTACAGCCTGAAAAAATACAATAATAGTAGGAGGTAATTCCAATGAGCTATTTAGAAATTGAAAAAGTCATAGGCCGTGAGATCATCGATTCCCGCGGCAACCCCACCGTTGAGGCCGAGGTCACTCTGGCTGACGGCACCGTAGGACGCGGCACCGCCCCCTCCGGCGCTTCCACCGGCGAGTTCGAGGCTCTCGAGCTCCGTGACGGCGACAAGTCCCGTTTCGGCGGCAAGGGCACCCTCAAGGCCGTTGAGAACATCAACACCGTTATCGCTGACGCCATCATCGGCATCGACGCTTCCGACATCTACGCTGTCGACGCCGCCATGCTTAAGGCCGACGGAACCAAGGACAAGTCCAACCTGGGCGCCAACGCCATCCTTGCCGTCTCCATCGCCGCAGCCCGCGCCGCCGCGACCTCTCTTGATATCCCCCTCTACCGTTTCCTCGGCGGCGTGAACGCCAACCGTCTGCCCGTCCCCATGATGAACATCCTCAACGGCGGCGCTCATGCCGACAGCTCCGTTGACACCCAGGAGTTCATGGTCATGCCCGTAGGCGCCGAGTCCTTCAGAGAAGGTCTCCGCTGGTGCGCCGAGGTCTTCCAGACCCTTAAGAAGCTCATCAAGGAAATGAAGGACGTCACCGCAGTCGGCGATGAGGGCGGCTTCGCTCCCAACAGCCTCGGCGGAGACGAGGACGCCATCGAGCTCATCCTCAGGGCCATCGAGGCCGCCGGCTACAAGCCCGGCGAGGACTTCATGCTCGCTATGGACGCCGCCGCTTCCGAGTGGAAGAGCCCCAAGGGCAAGGGCTTCTATCATCAGCCCAAGTCCGGCAAGGACTTCACCTCCGACGAGCTCATCGCTCACTGGGAGAGCCTTGTTGAGAAGTACCCGATCATCTCCATCGAGGACGGCCTTGATGAAGAGGACTGGGAAGGCTGGCAGAGAATGACCGCGAAGCTCGGCGACAAGGTCCAGCTCGTCGGCGACGACCTCTTCGTCACCAACGTTGAGCGCCTTTCCAAGGGCATCAAGCTCGGCTGCGCCAACTCCATCCTCATCAAGCTCAACCAGATCGGCTCCGTTTCCGAAACCCTTGAGGCCATCAAGATGGCTCACAAGGCCGGCTACACCGCCGTTACCTCTCACCGCTCCGGCGAGACCGAGGACACCACCATCGCCGACCTGGCCGTTGCTCTCAACACCTGCCAGATCAAGACCGGCGCCCCCAGCCGTTCCGAGCGCGTTGCGAAGTACAATCAGCTTCTCCGCATCGAGGAGGCCCTCGGCGATTCCGCCGTATATCCCAAGAAGGGCGCCTTCAACGTAAAGAAGTAATTTTTCGCGCTATGACTTCCCCCCCGCCCGCAAGGACGGGGGTTTTTCGTTTTGCAAAGCTCATACAGGACACAGGATACCTGTCGGCTCGCGACGTAGGGAGGCATGCCCACATGCCTCCGCGAATTTCGAAACGCGTCCAGTAAACGGCGGAGCTATGTGGGCATCGCTCCCTACGGGGCTACGGCATTTGCAAAAAGAGAAAACGAACAAAAAAAGATTGAAACGACGAAAGAAATGTGATAATTTATTAGAAAAAAGTTTAGGAGCTGATAGAGTGGATCTTGTCTGCCTTGACCTTGAGGGCGTTCTCGTCCCCGAAATTTGGATAGCGTTTTCCGAGGCCTCGGGCATTCCCGAGCTTTCACGCACTACGAGAGACGAGCCGGATTACGATAAGCTGATGAACTGGCGCCTCGGCATTTTAAGGGAGCACGGCCTCGGCCTTCACGAGATACAGGAAGTTATCGCCAGGATAGAGCCGCTCGAAGGGGCGAAGGACTTTCTCGACAGGCTCCGCGAGCGCACGGAGGTCGTTATTTTGAGCGACACGTTCTCGCAGTTTGCAAAGCCGCTTATGAGAAAGCTCGGCTGGCCGACGCTTTTGTGCAACAGCCTCACCGTCGGCGAGGACGGTATGATAGACGGCTTTAAGATGAGAGTGAAGGAGTCGAAGCTCTCGACCGTGCGCGCTCTCCAGTCAGTCGGCTTCAATACGATAGCAGCGGGCGACAGCTATAACGACCTCGGTATGATCGAGGCGGGAAAGCGCGGCTTCCTCTTCCGCTCGACCGAGGAGATAAAGGCGAAATTCCCGCATATCCCCGCTTTTGAGACCTACGATGAGCTTTATAGCGCGATAATATCCGCGCTTGAGAATTGAAAACGACGCCCCCTTTGTGGTATACTACCATCAAAGGGGGATTTATTATGGCTGATATCATCGACTATTTGAAATGGCGCGGGGACCTGCCCTTTTCCGCCGATCCCTTTAACGACGTTGACAATCTTATACTTTCCGAGCTGAGTTATGCGAAATTCGACGGCATCGTGCCGCCGGACGGGAGGCCTGTTTCCATAAGTGAGGCGAGAGACAGGTATTTCGAGCTCTTCCCGCCGGCGGAGCGGACGGCGAAGACGGCCTTTTCCGCCCTCGTGCCATATATGCTTGACGAGATGGCAAATGGCGCGAGGTTCGGCTCGGCTGAGCTCAGCCGCTATGTGAACGATTTAGACAACGAGGCGGGCGAGCAGTTTTCCGCAGTCACAGTTTCACTTTCGGACGGGAGCGTTTACGCCGCCTTCCGCGGCACCGACGGGAGCCTCGTCGGCTGGCGTGAGGATTTTGAGATGGGCTATAAGAGCGGAACTGCGGGGCAGAGAGCCGCCGCCCGTTATCTCGACGCCGTAGCGGAGTCGACCTCCGGCCCGATAAGGACGGGCGGACACTCAAAGGGCGGCAACTTCGCCGTTTACGCCGCGGCCTTCTCAAAGCCTGAGACGAGGCGGAGGATTTCTGAGATATATTCAAACGACGGGCCGGGCTTTCTTGACGAGGTCACCGAGAGCGAGGGCTACCGGGAGATAGCCCCGCGAATAACGAGCATAATCCCCGAGTCCTCAGCCATAGGCGTACTATTGACGACGGCGGCGGAGCGCAGGGTCGTTAAAAGCGCCGCCTCCGGGATAATGCAGCACGACGGGTTTTCCTGGCAGCTCGAGCGCAACTCGTTTATACCCGCCGAGCAGACGGAGATGAGCGCGTTCTTGGGGAAAACAGTAAAATCGTGGCTCTTCCGGCTCGATGAGGAGACCCGCGCCTCTGCCGTAGAGACCATATTCTCCGTTCTCGAATCGACGGGAGCCGAGAGCTTCCGCACGATGAGTGAGAAGAAGCTCAAGACTGCTGAGGCTGTCGCCGCCGCCATGCGCGGCGTGCCTCGCGAGAAGCAGAAGGAGCTTATCCGCGTGATGGGCGATCTTTTCAGATCGACGGGAAAAGTCGCCGCGGAGTACATAAAGAGGGATTGAGCCCTTTACAAAATCGGGCTCTGCCCGTATAATACAATATGTAATATTATGTGAAGGGAGGCGCCGGACGAGTGAGGAGCTTTTCTGAGGCGCTCAGCGAGCTGCGCCGCGAAAAAAACATAAGCCAGCGGCAGGCCGCCGCCGACCTCGGCATAAGTCAGGCTCTACTGAGTCACTATGAGAACGGGCTGCGCGAGCCGAGGCTCGAGTTCGTCTCCCGCGTCTGCGACTACTACGGGGTCAGCGCCGACTATATCCTCGGCCGCGTGGAGCGCAAGGGCGACGGGGAGGAGATCGAGGCGCTGATGGACAGGATACACGACCTCGCCGCTTACGCCGATACGGTATTCATAAATTCGAAGAGGAAGAACAGATGACGGATAAATCGAAGATCAGGAATTTTTCAATAATCGCCCATATAGACCACGGAAAATCCACCCTGTCGGACAGGCTCATCGAGCTATGCGGCGCCGTCTCCGAGCGGGAGATGTCCGATCAGCTCCTTGACAATATGGACCTTGAGCGCGAGCACGGGATAACGATAAAGGCCCGCGCCGTCCGCCTCGACTATAAGGCGGCGGACGGGGAGGACTACGTTCTTAATCTTATCGACACCCCGGGTCACGTGGACTTCGGCTACGAGGTCAGCCGATCTCTCGCCGCCTGCGAGGGCGCCGTCCTCGTCGTGGACGCGGCTCAGGGCGTTGAGGCTCAGACCCTCGCAAATACCTATCTTGCCGCCGAGCACGATCTCGAGATCCTGCCCGTGCTGAATAAGATCGACCTTCCCGCCGCCGATCCGAAGCGGGTGAAGGAGGAGATAGAAAACGTCATCGGCATCGAGGCGATGGACGCCCCCGAGATAAGCGCGAAGGCGGGCATAAATATCGAGGCCGTGCTCGACGATATCGTAAAGCGCGTACCGCCCCCCGGCGGCGATGAGAACGCCCCGTTCCGCGCCCTTATTTTCGACAGCCAGTACGATTCGTACCGCGGCGTCGTCGTTTACGTCCGCGTGGTGGACGGCTCGGTAAAGCAGGGCGAGACGGTCAGAATGATGGCGACGGGCGCCGAGTACCAGATCCTCGAGGTCGGGCATCTCCTGCCCCTCGGCTACAAGCCCTGCGACGCTCTCTACACCGGCGAGGTCGGATATTTTACCGCGAGCATAAAGAACGTGCGCGATACGCAGGTGGGCGATACCGTCACCTCGGCGGAGGCGCCCGCTATAGAGCCGCTTCCCGGCTACCGCCCGGCGAGGCAGATGGTCTACTGCGGCATATATACCGAGGACGGGTCGAAGTACCCCGACCTGCGCGACGCCCTCGAAAAGCTCCAGTTAAACGACGCCTCGCTCTCCTTCGAACCGGAGACCAGCGCCGCCCTCGGCTTCGGCTTCCGCTGCGGCTTTTTGGGCATGCTCCATATGGAGATAATCCAGGAGCGCATAGAGCGGGAGTTCAATTTGGACCTTATCACCACCCTTCCGAGCGTTATCTACGAGGTCACGAAGACCGACGGCTCAGAGCTTCGGGTGGATAACCCGCACAACTACCCCGACCCCGGAACGATCCTCGAGGTGCGCGAGCCCTTCGTGGCGGCGAATATAATCACCCCGCCCGAATTCGTCGGCAATATCATGCCGATGTGCCAGGAGCGCCGCGGCGAATACCGCGATATGCAGTATCTCGACCAGAATCTCGTGGAGCTTCGGTACAATATGCCCCTCGGCGAGATAATCTACGACTTTTTCGACAGCCTCAAGGCGAAGACGAGGGGCTACGCCAGCCTCGATTACGA
>ONGN01000079.1 GCA_900317385.1 uncultured Eubacteriales bacterium | reverse complement strand
GACTTTTTAACGAGCTTCTTCCCCGGCTCAAAGCGGCTCATGGAGCTTGCCGACTCGATACAGGAGATCAAGACGGTCTGCTCCTGCGGCAGAAAGGCGACGGTGAACGCGAGGATAGACGGAAACGGCAGAGTGGTCACGAAGGGCGCCCAGGTGCTCATCGGCGGAAACGACAGCTACGTCGCCATGTGCCACCGCTGCTGGCGCCAAAAAGTCGCCGAGCAGGAGAGCCAGATAAGTTTTGAGTAACGCCCTCTATGGCTTTCCCGGTCACTCGTAGGGAGCGATGCCCACATCGCTCCGCAGATTATAGTAAGCGTCGGGGAATTCGACGGAGGCATGTAGGCATGCCTCCCTACGGTGCAGCAATCTCCAAAGCCGTCCCCATAGGGGAAGGCTATATAATCACAAGACCGAGGCGGTTTTTCCGCCCCGGTCTTTCGTTTTATTCTGCTTAAAATACCATCGTTGCGAAGTAATCGTCCGGCGTCTCGCGGCGGCGGAGGAGCTTCGTCGACCCGTCCTCGCAGAGAAGGACCTCGGGGCTTCTCAGCTTCCCGTTATAGTTATAGCCCATCGCGTGGCCGTGCGCTCCCGTGTCGTGGATAACGAGGAGGTCGCCGACGTCGATCTCGGGCAGCTCCCTGTCTATCGCGAACTTGTCGTTGTTCTCGCAGAGCGAGCCGACGACGTCGTAGAGGTGATCCTCGGGCATATTCTCCTTGCCGAGGACGGTTATATGGTGATAGGCTCCGTACATCGCGGGGCGCATAAGGTCGCAGGCGCAGGCGTCGACGCCGATATACTCCTTATATATATGCTTCTCGTGGACGGCTCTCGTTAAAAGGCAGCCGTAGGGCGCGAGCATATATCTGCCGAGCTCGGTAAAGATGGCCACGTCGTCCATTCCGGCGGGAACGAGGATCTCCTCGTAAGCCTTGCGGACGCCCTCGGCGATAACGTAGATATCGGGGCCGATCTGGTCGGGGTAGTATGGCACGCCGATGCCGCCGGAGAGGTTAATGAAAGCTATATGCGCTCCGGTATCGCGGTTTAGCTCAACGGCGAGCTTGAAGAGCTTTTTCGCCATCATCGGGTAATACTCGTTGAACGTCGCGTTGGATACGAGGAAGGCGTGGATCCCGAAGTGCTTCGCTCCCGCAGCCATAAGGTCGCGGTAGGCGCTCTTCATCTGACCCTTCGTCATTCCGTACTTCGCGTCACGCGGGTTATCCATTATCTGGTTGGCTACGGAGAAAACTCCGCCCGGGTTATAGCGGCAGCAGACGGTCTCCGGAACTCCGGCGACCTTCTTTAAAAACTCGACGTGGGTATAGTCGTCAAGGTTTATATAAGCCCCGAGCTCGTAGGCCTTCTGCATATCGGCGACGGGCGTCTCGTTCGAAGAGAACATTATCTCCGAGCCGGAGAGACCGCACTTTTCGGAGAGCATAAGCTCGGTGAGGCTGGAGCAGTCGGCTCCGCAGCCCTCTTCCTTGAGTATCTTCAGAATGCCGGGGGTCGGAGTTGCCTTGACGGCGAAATACTCCTTATATCCCTTGTTCCAGGAGAAGGCGTCGTAAAGCTTTCGGGCGTTCTCCCTTATTCCTTTCTCGTCGTAAATGTGTACGGGAGTGCCGTACTTTCGCGCTATCTCCTCAAACTGAGATTTCGTAGCGAATACTTCCTTCATCCTGTTCATCCCTTTCACTTTTGTAGTAGTTTAGTGTATTAAAGAAGGTATACCATTTATAATACATTTCCCGCGAAAATGCAAGCGATTTAATAAGGAATATAGGCTTCGCCAAATTCGGATTACATAATCCGCCCTACCTTATCCATAGTGACGAAAATGCCGAAATTGTGAACAAATTGTTGACACCGCGCGTTTTGCGGTGGTATATTTACCGACGGAAAAATCTTTAAGGCGGTACAGAGCGACCGGCAAGATGTCATTATCGGTTCTTTGGCATTGCTGCGCCGCGTCTTAAGGACGGGGCGTTTTTTCTTTTGCGGAGGGCAGGAATGAAATTCAAGGCTCAGATAATGGACGAGGCCGCGATAGAGCGGACTCTGGTCCGCATAGCTCACCAGATAATCGAGAAGAACGACGGGACGGACGGGCTCTGCCTCATCGGGATAAAGACGAGGGGCATACCCCTTGCCGAGAGGATAGCCGAAAACATCAGCCGCATCGAGGGCGTGAAAATCCCGGTCGGGAAGCTCGATATAAGCCTCTACCGCGACGACCTCACGAACATCGCCGACTCTCCGATAGTCAGCGACACCTCGGTTCCCTTCGACGTTACGGGGAAGACGGTCGTTTTAGTGGACGACGTGATCTTCACCTGCAGAACGGCGAGGGCGGCGATGGACGCAGTGACAGACCTCGGAAGGCCGGCCCGCATCCAGCTTTTCTGCCTTATCGACAGGGGGCATTCCGAGCTTCCCATCCGCGCCACCTACGTCGGCAAGAACATTCCCACGAGCTTAAATGAGGTAGTAAGCGTAAAACTCACCGAGACAGACGGTGAGACGAGCGTTTCTATATATGAAAAAAGCCTCTCATCCGAGGATAACACTTTTGGGAAAGGAACAGAAAAATGAAACTTATCTACGACGTTAACGACAAGCCCAAATTTTCACAGACTCTGGTCTTCGCCTTCCAGCAGATGATCGCCATCATGGCGGCCACCCTGCTCGTCCCCATCCTCATGAGCACCTTCGCCATGTCGGACGGGTCCACCCTCAGCTTTGACCCCGCCGCCGCCCTCTTCGGCGCAGGCATCGGCTCCATCGTCTACATCTTCTGCACCAAGCGCAAGAGCCCCGTCTTCCTCGGCTCCTCCTTCACCTTCCTCGGCGCTTACGCCGCCGTCATCGGAGCCAACTACGGCTACTGGGGCGTGCTCATCGGAATCGGCTTTGCCGGTCTCGTGTACGTAGTCCTCGCTCTCGTCATCAAGGCCACCGGTTCCGGCTGGGTAAACAAGCTTATGCCCGCCGTTATCATCGGGCCGATCGTCGCCCTCATCGGGCTCTCCCTCTCCGGCACCGCCACGGGCTGGATGGCGTCCAACGGCGGCGCTGACTACAGCCTCGTGACTATCGCCGTAGGCGCTTTCACCTTCCTCGCCATCGTTCTCGCCTCCGTAAAGGGCGGCAAGACCGTGAAGCTCATCCCCTTCATCGTGGGTATCGGCGCGGGCTACGTTATCGCCCTCATCCTCACCCTGATCGGAAACGCCGCGAACGTCGAGGCTCTCAAGATCCTATCCTTTGACTCCTTCAAGGCTACCTTCTGCCCCTTCAAGCTCACCTCCATCGTCGACTACCCGAAGTTCACCTTCCTCAAGGCCATCGAGACCAACGGACAGTATCCGCTTGACGGTGCCGCCATCGGCAACATAGCCCTCACCTTCGTTCCCATCGCGGTAGTTGAGCTCGCTCAGCACATCGCCGACCACAAGAATCTCGGAAACATCATCAACCGCGACCTCATCACCGATCCCGGCCTTGACAAGACCCTCGTCGGCGACGGCGTCGGAAGCATAGTCGGCGGCATCTTCGGCGGAGCCGCCAACACCACCTACGGCGAGAGCATCGGCTGCGTAGCCATCACCGGAAACGCCTCCATCGTCTCCATCCTCACCGCCGCCGTCGGCTGCATGGTCCTCTCCTTCTTCACACCGTTTGTAGCCGTTATCAACTCTATACCCAAGTGCGTTATGGGCGGCGCCTGCGTAGCTCTCTACGGCTTCATCGCGGTCTCCGGTCTCCAGATGCTCAAGCGCGTCGACCTCGGAAACAACAAGAACCTCTTCGTCGTCTCCGCCATCCTCGTTACCGGCATCGGCGGCCTCGCCCTCAATTTCGGCACTAACGCCACCACCGGCGGCCCGCTCCTCACCATCACGAGCCTTGCAACCGCGTTCATCTTCGGCATCGTTACGAACCTCGTCGTCAACGGCGGCCACATCGGCACCGGCGAGGACGATATCGATCCGCTCACCGGCTCGGTTAAGGGCATGGGCGACGTCCAGGTCGAGGACACCAACGCAAAGAAAAATTCCAAGAAAAAGTAATCCGATAAAGCTTTCGGGACGGGCAAATGCCCGTCCCGATTTTTTATTCAGTTTTGAATGGCCAAATATCTTCGTCCTCCTCGGTGAAGACCTTTATGCCGTTTTCCTTAAAAAGCTCCGCCGTGACCCCGTCGCCGCCCTTAAGCTCTCCGGTAAACGATCCGTCGTATATCCGTCCGCAGCCGCAGGAGGGGCTTTTCGCCTTTAAAACGGCGTATTTCGCGCGGTTCAGCTTCGCTATCAAAAGCGCCGACTCCGCTCCCTTCTTATATTCCCCGGTGACGTCAACGCCCTCTTGGGACAGGACCCTGTCGCCGACGCGCTCGGAGGGGACGCGGGGCGTGGGAAGTCCTCCCATCTGCTCCGGGCAGACGCCGATGATCGTATGCTTCTTCGCGAGGGCGCAGACGGCCTCGTTTCGGCAGGAGTCGCCCTTGTACCTGCATTTCGCCCCCAAAAGACAATTACTGACGATTATTTTTGCCATTCCGCTTTCACTCCCGCGATTTTTGTGATATCATTGTACTATAGAAATTATAAAATTACAAGCGAGGTACGCACTATGGACTTATTTCCCAATCTAACGGTTTTCGATCATCCGCTTATAGCGCACAAGGTCAGTCATCTCTGCGACGTTAACACCGGCTCCAAGGAGTTCGGCGAGCTCGTCAAGGAGCTCGGTATGCTGATGGGCTACGAGGCGCTGAAGGATCTCAAGATGAAGACCGTCACCGTTCAGGCTCCCCTCTCCGTTATCGAGACCCCGGTTTTAGCCGAGGATTTCACCATCGTGCCGATACTCAGAGCCGGGCTCGGTATGGTGGACGGGCTCCGCGCCCTGTCTCCCACGGCGAAGATCGGCCACATCGGGCTTTACCGCGACGAGGAGACGCTGATGCCGCACACCTACTATTTCAAGCTCCCGGTCGACGTTGCCGAGGGCCAGGTGATAATAGTCGATCCCGCTCTCGCTACGGGCGGCAGCGTCGACGCCGCCGTTCAGTACGTTAAGGACGCGGGCTGCACACGCATCAAGGTCATGTGCGTTTTCGCCTCCGAGGTAGGCGTCAGTCTCCTCCTTGAGAAGCACCCGGACGTGCATATCTACGCCGCGCGCTACGCTCCCGGCCCCCTCGACGAGCACGGGTATATACCCACCGCTGCGGGCGACGCCGGCGACCGCGTCTGCGGCACGGTGAGCTACAAGCCGAAGAAATAATTTTGGGCTGATCTTTCGTTCTTTATTGCAATATTTTGCGCCTTCTTGTATAATAATATCAAAAAAATGGGAAAGCAGGTGAAGGTTTATGGACAGTTCTCCCGAGTACGTTATCGAGATGCTTCATATAACGAAGGAGTTCCCGGGAATCAAGGCCAACGACGATATCACCCTCCAGCTCAGAAGGGGCGAGATCCACGCACTTTTGGGCGAAAACGGAGCCGGAAAATCCACGCTGATGAGCGTTCTTTTCGGTCTCTATCAGCCTGAGGAGGGCGTTATCCTCAAAAACGGCGAGGAGGTCCGGATAAAGGACCCGAACGACGCCACCGCCCTCGGCATAGGAATGGTGCATCAGCATTTCAAGCTTATCGAGGTCTTCACCGTTCTCGATAACATCATTCTCGGCGCGGAGACGACGAAGCTCGGCTTCCTTCAGAAGAAGGAGGCCCGCAAAAAGGTCGAGGAGCTCTCGAACAGGTACGGGCTCCACGTCGACCTCGACGCAAAGGTCGAGGATATCACCGTCGGTATGCAGCAGCGCGTGGAGATTTTGAAGATGCTCTACCGCGACAACGAGATCCTTATCTTCGACGAGCCGACCGCCGTCCTCACTCCGCAGGAGATCGACGAGCTTATGGCGACGATGAAGGCCTTCGCCAAGGAGGGCAAGAGCATCCTCTTCATCTCCCACAAGCTAAACGAGATCATGGCGGTTTCCGACAGGGTCACCGTCCTCAGAAAGGGCCGCTGCGTCGGCACGGTGAATACCGCCGATACTAATAAGCAGGAGCTCAGCAACATGATGGTCGGCCGCCCCGTTCAGCTCCAGGTGGACAAAACCCCGGCAAAGCCCGGCCAGGTCGTTCTTGA
>ONGN01000029.1 GCA_900317385.1 uncultured Eubacteriales bacterium | reverse complement strand
GAGCTTGTTGCCCGTCAGTTTTAGTCTTTGGAATGCATATGTAATAATCACCCAATGTACTTGACAGATTGTACATTGGGTGATTCGCCTTTTAAAGGGCTTGAAATGCAAAACAATGTACAGAGATGTGCAGAGACTTTATAGATAGAAAAGCATCACTTGTCCCTGTTCAGCTGCCAACCATTACTTGCTTCTGTGAGCCTTGCTTTCCGTTTTTTTTGGATTGTTCGAGACACTTGCAATAATTATTTCTTAGTAGTATAATAATCATCGGAAAGATATGGAAAGGAAGATGCCACAATGCAAATTACAAAAGATACCCTTATCGGGGAAATGCTGAGCTATGACAGCGGGATCGCCTACGTTCTTATGATGAGCGGTATGCACTGCGTCGGCTGCCCCAGCTCCATCGGCGAGAGCCTTGAGGAGGCCTGCATGGTCCACGGGCTCGACTGCGACGAGGTGCTTGACTCGATAAAGGATTACCTCGACGCGAAGCAGTACGAGGGCCAGTAATCCGGAATGTCAAGAGAGCTTGAAAGACACGAGCTTATCGAGCGCAGCATTATAAAAAAGTACCGCAAGGAGCTATGGAATCCGTTCACCTACGCGGTGAAGAGGTACGAGCTGATTCAGGAGGGCGACAGGGTCGCCGTCTGTATCTCCGGCGGGAAGGACTCAATGCTGATGGCGAAGCTTATGGAGGAGCTGCAGAAGCACTCCAACGTGCCCTTTGAGTGCGTATACATCGTTATGGACCCGGGCTATAACGAGGAGAACAGGAGAAAAATCGAGGATAACGCGGCTACACTGCATATCCCGGTGACAGTATTCAAAACCGACGTTTTTGACGTTGCGAACGCGGCGGGGCAGAGCCCCTGCTACCTCTGCGCGAGGATGAGAAGGGGCAATCTTTACGCAAAGGCGAAAGAGCTCGGCTGCAATAAGATAGCTCTTGGCCATCATTTTAACGACGTTATCGAGACGACGGTGATGGCGATGTTCTTCGGGGCGCAGATACAGGCGATGCTCCCGAAGCTCCACTCCACGAATTTCGAGGGTATGGAGCTGATCCGGCCGATGTACTGCATCCACGAGGACGATATCATAGCCTGGTGCAGGTATAACGGGCTCGAGTTCATCCGCTGCGCCTGCCGCTTTACCGAGGGGCTTGCAAACGAAGCTGAGGGCGTAAGCTCGAAGCGGGCGGAGGTCAAGGCGCTTATCAAGAGCCTGAAAAAGGATAATCCAAATATCGAAAAAAGCATATTCAATTCGATCCACACCGTTTCACTTGACACTATGGTCGGCTGGAAGACGAAGGGTGAAGAGCACTCCTTCCTCGATCATTACTACGACTGAGGGCTACCGAACAAGAGGTGACTTATGAAAACAGCGTTGGTCATAATGGCGGCCGGGCTCGGCACACGCTACGGCGGGGGAGTGAAGCAGCTCACGCCCGTCGGAGGGTCCGGAGAGATAATAATGGACTATTCCATCCACGACGCTATCGAGGCGGGATTTAACGAGATAGTTTTCGTTATCCGCAGGGATATAGAAGCGGACTTCCGCGAAGCTATAGGCGACAGGATCGCGGCGGAATGCGAAAAGCTTGGCGTCGAGACCCATTGCGCCTTCCAGGAGATCGACGAGCTGCCCGAGGGCTTTAAGGCGCCGGAGGGCAGGACGAAGCCCTGGGGCACGGTGCAGGCCGTTCTCGTTGCGCGTGAGTTTATCAGCGGCCCCTTCTGCGTAATAAACGCCGACGACTATTACGGGAAGACGGCCTTCCGCGAGGCTTATGAGTTTCTAAACTCCGGCGAGGAGAGCGAGACCCACGAGCTCTGCGTATCCGGCTATATCCTTGGGAACACGCTCTCGGAGTCCGGCGGCGTGACGCGCGGCATATGCTACGTCGATGAAAACGGCTTTTTGACCGATATCCACGAAACGCGCCATATTATCCCCACGGCGGACGGAGCTGAGGCGGACGGAGTCAGCCTCGACCCGAATCTCCTCGTATCAATGAATCTCTGGGGAATACCGGAGAGCTTTATGGACGTACTTTACGAGGGCTTTACTGACTTTCTCATGAGGGGTGAGCCCGACGATCTGAAACGGGAGTTTCTGCTTCCGGTTTACATAAATGAGCTTCTCCGCGAGGACAGAATAAGGGTCAAGGTGCTTCCAACGGGCGACCACTGGTTTGGAATGACATACCGGGAGGATACGCCCGGAGTTATCGAGGCGTTCAGGCAGTTTTCCGATTCGGGCTATTACAAGACCCCGCTTTTCTCAGACCTCGAGCCAAGCGATAAGTGAATGAAAAAAGAAGCTGCAGCGAGCAAATCGCTGCAGCTTTTGCGTATTACAGTAAGCGTTATGATACTTCGAGGGATTCGATTATCGCCCAGATAAGATCGGTATCGCAGTCGGCGAGGGAATCGCCCGAGACCGCGAAGCTGATTCCGTACCAGCCGTCGTGGTTTCCGCCAAAGTCGATATCGACGCGCATCGTAGAGCCGAGCCAGTCGGAATACTTAAGGATCAGCGCCTTGTAGCCATTAACAGTAGTCTCAACGAGGGAGTAATCGTCCTCGTCACTGTTGTTTTCCTTGTAGGACTCTTTGAGCTCGTCAAAGTTCGTTGAGCCGAGCATGGGATCCATCAGAATGCCGACGCCGGTAGCCTCGTTCTTGAGCTTGCCGTACCAGTCGTCATATACAAACTGATCCGCCGGATAATAGACGAACGCTATGCCCCTGTCGTTTATGTCCAGCTTCGTCGGCGAAGAGCCGAGCAGGGGAGAGAGACCCACGGAGGAGGGGGTAGACGGAGTGGACGGAGTTTCGGGAGCGGAGCCGTCGTCGAAGGGGTTGTTCATACCCTTATCCAGCATATCGAGATAGTCGTCGAAATGCGGAATAAACTGTGAATAGCTCTCGCTCTCCCAACGGTCGCCCCAGGGCAGGAAGGTGAAATCGTAGCCGAGCTTGTTTCCGTACGCGTCCGTGTAGGAGGAGCCGACGTTCAGCTTGTTCTGGTTAGCTGTGTTGCGCACGACGCGCCAGTCAGAGGTGTTGATGTCGTAGTCAAAGGCAGTTCCGCTGTCGCCGTAAAGATACGACGTATCCGCGTGGCAGTTTATCACGACATAGCGGTTGTTGTGCTCCGGATTAAGCGCAAAGGCGCCGTAGGGATCATAGATGGTCAGGGTGCCGGAGCCGTCAGCGTCCAGTTCCACCTGCATCGCCGCATCGAAGGTCAGACCGTTGGCAGCTTCCCAGCCGCCCTCGCTGCCGTTTATATCCAGGCAGCCGTAATACCAGCCGTTCCAGAGCTTCTGAACCTCGGACGCAGTCTCGGTGGGCTGCGGCTCAACAGGCTCAGTCGGCTCGTCAGTTCCCGGCTCAACCGGGTTATCGGTACCGGGATCGTCAACTATGCCGTGAAGAAGCTCGTCAAGGGTCTTTGCATTTAGCTTGCTCTTCGAGCCGCTTTCCCCTACGAAATAAAGGTTGGAACCGTCAAGCTCAAGGGTGATTATGCCCTTTGAAAGCGTGCCTTCCATATCTCCGTCGTCTGCTTTCAGAACGAGGGCTTTTCCGTCAAGCTTCCACTTAACGTCCGACTTCTCGTCCTCAAGGCACATCTCCGCCTTGCCGCCGCTCTTCAAAACAATGTAGTTTTCGCCGTCGAAAAGCTCATCGGTAAGTACGACGTTGTTTTCGTCATAGTCCATCGCGTAAAGCTCATACTTGCCTAATACGGAATCATCGCCGCCGGAATTTCCGCCGTCGCCGCCGCAGGCGCATAGTGCAAGCGTCTTAAAGATCGCCAGCGTGAGTGCAATGATCTTTTTCATCCTGTTCATTCTCCTTTTCCCGTGATAATAGTTTGTATTTCCCTTGCCATCGCGAGGTAATACTGATACCTTCTGATCTCCTCCCAGTTAAAGGGCGAGCATTTGAAGCCGTAGGAATAGTCCGGCATCTCGTAGTCGCTGCGCATGAAAGCGTGGAGCAGAGACTCATTGTCGTATACAGCCGCCTGTTTTTCCTTAACGAGCCCGGGAAGACCCAAGAGATGCGCCGCGAGCTTGCGCCCGGGATCCGTCCAGAGGCGGCGGCCTACGTTGTGTATCTGAACTGCCCCGTCGTTTAGCTGGATGTAAATGGACTTGATATACGGGTGCTTAAGCTTAAGCCTCAGCGTGAAGGTCTCCATATACAATATGTGAGGCGGGTTGTAGCTCACCTGCTGCCCGTCCACCGTGCGCTTTTCTTCGCGGCTGGTCTCCGTGACGTCGATCTCAAAGTCCTCGACCTGGTCGAAGTTTATGATATCCGGGCCGAGGTCGATCACGTCGTCAAGCGAGCGGACCTTGCGCTGATTTCCGAAGAGCCCGCTCGATGTGTCCGGGAACGCGATGAACTGCCGGGCGTCCTCGTCGATCAGAATGACCCCGAACTCGCCGAAGACCTTGCTGTAATCGTGCATTTTCGCGATATTCACGTAGTCATGACGGATCTTGATCTGGTTCTCAAGCTGCGTCTTATCCGTGTTCTTCCAGTCGTCAAACCACACGGAAAGCTTTTTCGCGCAGTCCTTGCACACCTTGCCGTCCATGCATTTCTTATCGAACAGTCCTGTCTTTCCGCCGCAAATACAGCAGTTTTCCTTTTTGAAAAGTCCCATGACGGTAATCACCTCTTGTACTGTTTTGATAATATTATCAGTCGCTGACGGTCAGAGTGAAAGTACGAGACTGGACCGTGCTTCCGTCCGCGTCTGTAATAATGCAGTAGTATCTGCTCCCGTTCTGCTCCTTGTATTCATTGGCGTTCTTAACGGTGAGAGTGGCCGTAGCGCCGCTTGCGCTGATACTGAAGAGACTGTACCAATCCGCGGCGTCCTCACAGCGGTAAAACGTCGAGCTTCCGGCGTTGCTGTAATACCACTGGAAGGTATAAGGTGCCGTTCCGCCGCTGACCTGAACGGAGGATGAAGCGTCAGCGCCCTGAGAAACAACTTTGTCTTCAGGCTGAGCAATAACGGTAAGCGCGCTCGTGTCCGTGCCGGGCGCAGTTTGCTGAGCGAGGGAGAAGGAGATGCGATCTTCCGCGTTCAGCATGCGGGTCAGGATAGCGGAGACCTCGCTGCGCTTTATGTTGGAGTCGGGCTTGCATTTATGCCCGTCGCTGCCCTGAACGATACCGGCGCGGTAAAGCTTATATATTGCAGTCGCCTGCGGGTGGGACATTGATACGTCGGGTATTGAGCCGTCGGGAATCGAATTCTTTGCCGTCAGGGGCTTGATATCCTTGTTCGCTGGGCTGCCGAAGTGAGCGTTCCCAAAAGCATAATGAAAGCGAGAAGCGCGGCAATTGTGTTCCTCTTTGAGTTTTTCACAGAAAATCCTCCCTTTCTGATTATACGGGGGCAAATTAGCATCGAAATATACAGCACCCCATATAATTATACCGAAACCGCCCTTTTCCGCATCAGCCGATTGGCTGATATTAATAAAAAGAGGACGTTTCCGAGTGTGGAAGTAGACAAACTTATTATTATAATTTAAATCATTTTTGGCGGGGGCGTGTACCTCGCCAAAAATACCGCTCAGGCCGCAAACGTGCGGCGCAGCCGTGCGCTGCAGCGGACTGCAATCTCAAATGAGAGCCCAGCGTAGCGGGTCTCATTTGAAGCGTGTCGACTTTGTCGACACGCTCAGGACGTTTCCGAGTGTGGAAACGTCCTTATTTAGCCTTTGTCTTTTATTACGATCCCGAGACCCCGCGCCTCGGAAACGAGCTCCGTGCGTGTTTTAAACCCGGTTTTCTCCATCAGGTGCAGTATATGGCTTTTTACCGTTGCGACCGATACGTGGAGCCGCTCGGCGATCTCGGCATTCGTGTCGCCCGTTGTGAGCTCCTTCAGAATATCCAGCTCCCGCTCCGTAAACTCGTGGTTCGTTGCGCTGCCGATGCGGATAAGGGGAGTTTCATCGGGGTAGATATGCTCTCCCGCCATGGTGCGCTCCATCACGTCTAAAATGCTGTCCTTATGCCCGTCCTTGTACCAGAAGGAGTCTACGCCGATTTTCCTCGCCCGCGCAAGCCATGAATACTCCGGCATAGAGGTCACGATGATTATTTTGATATTCGGATAGCGCCGCTTTATCTCCTCAGCCGCGTCAAGTCCGCTGTGGTTAAGCTCGGTCATTACGTCCATCAGAATAAGGTCGACCTTGCTGTTTTGACAGACGGAGAGAGCAGCCGAGGCGTTTGAGATGGAAAGAAGGTGCCGAAAATTCTCGCTTGCGCCGATATAGATCTCAAAAAGCTCCCTCGGTATATTCTGGTCCTCTACGATCAAAACGTTGTACGCCACCTGCTCACCGCCTTTCTGCGTCCTATTCTATCCATTGAAACGGAAAAGCGCATCAGCCGATAGGTTGATTTTTCGGAAAGCACAGCGTCAGCGTAAAGCTTTTATCGGACTCAGCGGAAACTGTCGCGCCCTGCTTCTTCGCTATGAGAGCGAGGTTTTTAAGTCCGCCCGAAAAATGCACGGCATTGACCGGCACGGCGCCGTCGTTTGTAAAGCGGCAGAAAATCCGATCTTCTGTTTCCTCAAAACCAATCGCCAGCGTCTTCGCCCCCGCGTGCTTTACGGCGTTTACCATAGCCTCTTTCGCTGCGGAAAAGAACAGACCTCGCTGCTTTTCCGATAACGCCTCGGGAATATCGTCCTGCCGGCAGAGCTCGAGCTTCAGAGCTGCGGCAAGCTCCTCAAGGCTGTCGCCTCCTTCGCCGTCAGCCTCCATGCACAGAATGAGAGCGTTCTGCTCCCAAAGCGTGAAAATGCGGTCAAGCTCTGCCGTATCCGCCGTTCCTGCCGCCATAGTGGAAAGCATAAGGCGGTTCATTTCGTCGTGGATATTGACCTTCGCCTGCAATATTTCCTGACGGCGGACGGCGTCGTCCATGCTGAGGTAGTATTCCTTGAGCTTTCGGTTAAGCAGCGCAAGATCCGCCTTGTCCTTCTCGAGCGCCTCGGTTTTAGCGTATTCCGCCGTGATATCCGAGGCGACCATCTCAATAAGCTTTTCACCGTCCAAAACTATGTCACGGCAGGAAAAACGCCATACCTGCCCGTCAACCGTCAGAATATCGCCTTTAACCGCTTCGCGAAACCGGTTGCCGTTCAGGAGCGGGTTGCCCGTAAGTGCGGCGCACAGAATATTCATTGAGACGTTTGAAAAGAGCACCCTTCCGTTTTCCCGCCAGCAGCAAATTCCGCAGGGGAGCCCGTCCAGGAAAAGCTTTATTGAGCCCGGAGTGATAAAGTTTTTATCGTATCGAACGTTATATATTAGCAAAAGCACGCCCGGCACGGTCAGAAGTACAAACGCAAGGAGCCAAAAGGGCAGAGGCAGGCCGCAAAGAGCGGACGTAGGTCCGGAAGCGGCTTCGGTCTTTCCGAACAGGGAAAAATCGAAGATGACCTGCCACAGGAAATAAACAGGCGTGAACAATACGAGACTTGCCGCCGTAAAGCGATACCGCTTATTCACCAGCGCGAGCACTGCGCTGACGATATCGGCAAGACCGAGCAGGAGAGCCCAGAGCGCAAAAAGCGAACGGGCAAATGGGGTAAGCATATTGAAGGATATCATACGCCGTCGCCCCCTTTCGGCAGGGTAAAGCAGATGAACGTAACGTCGTCTTCGCATTTTACTTCCGTTTGAACGCCGAGGGAGTTGAGCTTATCTGCAGCTTCCCCGGAGAGCGGCTCGGATAAGGCTTCAAAGGTCAGCTTGAGCGTTATCTCCTTCTGCGCGGACAGATTGGCGAACACGCCCCGCAAGCAGGAAGCGTTAGCCTCAAGCATAGCTTCAAAGGCTTCAAAAACGGCAAGCGCCGCTTCTGCCGCTACGGCGCCGCTGCCGCTTTGCAAAAACTCGCCCGGAGTGCCGCAGAAATTCAGATATCGAAGCACCTCAGAAACGGAGAGTCCCAGTTCACCGACTTCAATCAGGCGTTCTTCCTGCGCAAGCAGCGAAAGGTTTGCAAAGCGCTTTATATATGCGGCGAGGAGGGCAATCTTTTTGCGACATTTCACCTTTTGCGCTGCGTCAGGGGAGAGGCGGGCTCTTTTTGCCAAATGCGAAATGAGCTGAGACTGCCTTTGTGTGCGCTTGGCTATCGTATCGTAAACGAGCGTTCGCTGCTCGATTTTCGCCTGCCGTTCCTTAAGCTCATTACGCAGGCGCGAAAGCTCCGCCTCCTGCGAAAGCTCCTCCTTTGCCTCCGCGAGCTCTAAGTTCAGGCGGTCAAACTCCGTCATATCGTCCTGCCAGAACCCGAAGCCGCCCGGAAGCGCCATCCTGCGCAGTACGGTGTGCTCGCCGATGCGGGAGCCGTTTGGCAGCGCAAATTGCTCGGACGAAAGAGAAACAGCCGAGTCGGAGGCATATACGGCGGCGCCGCTTTTATCCGTTATCTGTGCGGAGATAGAGAAGTGCCGAAAGAGCTTTCCGTACTCCGTGTTCGTCGGGATAAGGCCGAGCTGCATACAGCATTCCAGCACAACGGCAACCATAAGAATAAGCGCCTCGGGGAACTCAATGATATGCGCTCCGGAAATCATCGGCATAGACCCCACAGCGAGCTGTACGCTCATTACGATGCCGACAGCAAACGGAATCAGGATTATCCAGGCGCTTTTTCTTGAGCTGCCGATGCGGCACTTGAAAATCAGAATGATAACTGCCGCCGCATATAGTGCGTACTGCCATAGAGTAACGGCGTAAAAGAGCAGACCGTGTGAATAATCGCCGTTCCAGTTTATAAACCCCGGCTGAAAGCGAAATACGAGCTGATGCAGATCGTTCGTCAGAACGAGGCAGATCAGCAAAACACTGACGCCGAGCGTTAAGTGCCATACCCTTGGAATGCGCGACCTGTTCGGGGAGACGAAAAGGGCGACGTAGAATAAAAACTGCGGTATCAGCAGCATCGGAACGTAGTAGAGATACCAGGTATGCCTTGCAATCACGCCAACCTCTGAAAAAACGCTGTATTTTATCCCGCGCAGCAGGATCAAAAGAAGCGCCATCCACGAGATGGCCTTCATCATCGCGGAAAGGACGCCGGTCGGCGAAACGCGGTGAGAGTAATACAGAACGAGGCAGACGGAAAGGGTAAGCAAAAATGGGGTGGAGATATTGCGGGCGGGGAATCTGTCCGGAATGAGAGCATAGAGGACGGTGCAGACCGCCAGCAGCAGATAGTAGAACGCCATCCGCTTCAGCGCCGTTTTTACTTCGCGCCTGTCCATTTGGATCACCCCGTCCTCTTGCGTTTATAAAATGATTTTAGCATATGTTATCGGTGATTATCAACCGGTTAATCAAAGAAGTCTTCCTTTTGGAGCTGCTTTTTAAGGCGCTCCAGCGCCTTTTTTTCAAGGCGGGAGACATAGGAGCGGGAGATGCCGAGCCTTTCCGCCGTCTCCTTCTGCGTAAGCGGTTTTTCGCCGGAAAGCCCGTAGCGCAGAGAAAGTATCTCGCGCTCCCGCTCGTCCGGCAGGGCTGCAAAGTGTACGCGCAGCCTTTTTATAGCCTCGCTGTTACCCATACGCTCGAGAATATCGTCCTCAACGCTTACAACGTCCATAAGGCTGAGGCTCCCGCCGTCGCCGTCCGATTCGAGGGTATCAGAAAGGGATACGTCCGAGGCGGTCTTCCGAACGGAACGGAAGTGCATCAGTATCTCGTTTTCGATGCAGCGGCTCGCGTAGGTGGCGAGGCGCACCCCCTTATCCGGGCGGTAAGAGGATATGCCCTTAATAAGCCCGATCGTGCCGATTGAGATGAGATCGTCCTGCTCGCAGGATTGCGAGTAGTATTTTTTTACGATGTGCGCGACAAGCCGCAGGTTGCGCTCGATGAGCACGTTTCTCGCCTCGGTATCGCCCGCAAGGCACCTGTCAATATACTCACGCTCCTCTTCGGCGGAGAGCGGCTTCGGGAAGTTGCCCTCCGCCTTAGAAAGCCGCATCATCAGAAAGGGATAGGATATAAGCGCAAGAAAAGCCTCGGTTAACATAACTATCACCGCCTAAAATGAAGTTTACTCTATTTTATTTCGGCGGGATTTGTCCGTATTCCCCGGGACCTGTCCTCTTTTCTGCTTTTATGACAAAGGGTTTATTTGACAAAAGGCGGGAAGTATTATATACTTTATTTCATTAAATAGAATTATCCGGAGATACGGAGATGCAGTGGTTAACTGACCTTTATGAACAGAATAAACGGGTGATCGACGTCGCGATCCAGTCCTTTCCCAAGATCATCGTGCCGGGGCTTACGGTCACGATACCGCTCACGATACTTTCCTTCACCTTCGCGATGATGATAGCGATAGCCGTCGCGATGATACAGTACGCCCGCGTCCCGGTTTTAAGGCAGATCTCAAGATTTTATATCTGGGTCATCCGCGGAACGCCTCTCCTCGTTCAGCTCTATCTCGTGTTCTTCGGGCTTCCGAGCATTGGAATCGTGCTGGACGGCTTTACCGCCGCCGTTATCGTCTTTTCGATAAACGAGGGAGCGTACTGCGCCGAGA
This sequence comes from uncultured Eubacteriales bacterium, assembly GCA_900317385.1. Taxonomy (GTDB): domain Bacteria; phylum Bacillota; class Clostridia; order Oscillospirales; family Oscillospiraceae; genus RUG626. The sequence goes on along the minus strand of ONGN01000029.1, from coordinate 4,709 downwards.
CGATGCGGTCGGCTTTGGAGGCCGTTCCCGTGGGCCAGATCGAGGCGGGCTACTGCGTGGGCATGAACTACTTCCAGGTTATGCGCAGGATCGTTCTGCCGCAGGCGTTCAGAACGGCGTTCCCGCCGCTCTCAAACTCTCTTATCGGAATGGTAAAGGATACGTCCCTCGCCGCGAACATAACCGTTGTGGAGATGTTTATGGCGACGCAGAGGATAGCAAGGGCAAATTACGTCACGCTGGCGCTGTATATCGAGGTCGCCCTCGTCTACCTTCTGTTCTCCACCGTGCTGACCTTTATCCAGCGCAGGGGAGAGCGTAGACTCAACGCCTATACGGCGTTCAAGAAAGCGTGAGCCGATGGAAGAAGCAATCATTAAAGTCAGAGGCCTTAAAAAGACCTTCGGAGACCTTGAGGTGCTGAAGGGCATAGACCTCACGGTAAACCGGGGCGACGTCGTCGCGGTGCTCGGCTCGTCGGGCTCGGGAAAGACCACGCTTCTGCGCTGCCTCAACTTCCTTGAGCGAGCCGACGAAGGAGAGCTCAGCTTTGACGGCAGAAGCTTTGACCTTGCAGGCATTAAAAAGAGCGACATAGCAGAGATCCGGGCGAAGACCGGCTTCGTATTTCAGAACTATAACCTTTTCGCTAATAAGACCGCTCTTAAAAACGTGACCGAGGGGCTTATCGTCGCAAGGCGCGTTCCGAAGAAGGAGGCAGAGGAGAGGGGACTTGCGCTTCTCGGAAAGGTCGGGCTTGAGGATAAGCGCAATTATTATCCCTATCAGCTCTCCGGCGGTCAGCAGCAGAGGGTGGCTATAGCGCGAGCCCTTGCCGCCGATCCCGAGATAATCTACTTCGACGAGCCGACGAGCGCCCTCGACCCAGAGCTTATCGGCGAGGTGCTGACCGTTATGCGCGAGCTTGCCGAGGAGGGGAGGACGATGCTCGTCGTCACCCACGAGATGAGCTTTGCCGAAAACGTTTCAAACCGAGTGATTTTTATGGAGGACGGGGCAATATTGGAAGAAGCGCCGTCAAATGAGTTCTTCCGCAACACGAAAAATGAAAGAGTCAGAGCTTTCTTGAATATGATCAATAAAGAAGAGGAGAAATCAAAATGAAGAGAACGATAAGCTTTATTCTTGCGGTGATGATGGCGCTGTCCTGCGCTTTTCTTTCCGGCTGCGCATCAAAGGAAGCGGGCGATCAGCTTGAGACGATCAAAAGCCGCGGTAAGATAATCGTGGCTATGGAGGGCGTTTGGGCGCCCTGGACCTATCATAATACTGACGGCGACCTCGTGGGCTTCGATACCGAGGTGGCGAAGGCTATAGCCGAAAAGCTCGGAGTTGAGGCAGAATTCAAGGAGGGCGACTTCGACGCTCTCTTCGTGGGCTTCGAGCAGGGCGTTTACGATATCATCGTAAACGAGGTCGAGATAACCGAGAGCCGCTCCGCTATGTACGATTTTACCGAGCCTTACGCCTATATCCACACCGCTCTCATAGTCCGCGGCGATAACGAGGATATCAAGTCCTTCGCTGACCTTGCCGGAAGGACTACGGCGAACTCGAACGGAAGCACCTACGCGGCGATGGCGGAGGAATACGGCGCCACCGTACTGACCGTTCCTACCCTTGAGGAGACCCTGAGCATGGTGCTTGACGGCAGGGCTGAGGCGACCTTGAACGCCGACCAGAGCTTCTATGACTTTATGGATCAGCACCCCGAGGCTAATCTCAAAATAGTCGACCTGACCGAGGAGGCCTCCTTCGTCGCAATCCCGATCCGCAAGGGCGACGAGTCCGCTTCGCTGAATGCCGCCATCTCCAAGGCAATACGCGAGCTCCGCGAGGACGGAACGCTCAGGGCGATAAGCGAAAAGTACCTCGGTATGGATATCACGTCTGATAACTGAGAATACTAAAAACAGAAAATAAAACGGGGAGGGGCAGATGATGGTAAAGGTCGCATTTTACGACACCAAGGAATACGATAAGCCGTCCTTTGAGCGCTACGGCAAATCGCACGATATGCAGTTTCGGTTTTTGGAGACGAAGCTAAACGAGGATACCGTGGAGCTCGCGAAGGGCTGCGAGGCTGTCTGCGTATTCGTAAACGACGCTGTGAGCGCTGCGGTGATCGAGAAGCTGTACGAGTATGGCGTCAAGCTGATCGCGCTTCGCTCTGCCGGTTACAACAACGTGGATCTGCAGGCGGCATTCGGAAAGGTGCACGTGGTGCACGTCCCCGCCTATTCGCCCTACGCCGTGGCTGAGCACGCTATCGCGCTGCTTCTCACCTCTGTACGCCGCATCCACAAGGCGTATAACCGCACGAGGGAGTTTAACTTCTCGCTGAACGGCCTGACAGGCTTCGATTTCCACGGCAAAACGGTGGGCGTTATCGGAACGGGAAAGATAGGCAGGATCTTTATTGACATTTGCCGCGGCTTCGGTATGAAGGTTATCGCCTACGATCGCTATCCCGCGCAGGATAGCGGCATTGAGTACGTATCGCTCGATGAGCTTTTTGAAAAAAGCGACATCATCTCTCTACACTGCCCGCTGACGGACGAGACCCGCCATATGATCGGCGCGGACGCAATCGGCAAGATGAAAAAGGGCGTCGTAATCGTAAATACCTCCCGCGGCGGCCTTATAGACGCCGAAGCCCTGCTCGACGGCATAAAGGCGAGGAAGATCGGCGCAGCCTGCCTCGACGTTTACGAGGAGGAGGCGGACGTCTTCTTTGAGGACCGATCCGGACATATTTTGAACGACGATCTTCTGTCCCGCCTTATTTCGATGCCGAACGTCATCGTCACCTCGCACCAGGCTTTCCTTACCGAGGAGGCGCTGAACAATATCGCGGAAACGACGGTGAACAACATAACGTCCTATTTCACAAACGACGGGATATGCGATAACGAGCTTTGCTACCGCTGCGGCAATATCGAGCGCTGCAAAAAAGAGCGAAAAGAAAAGTGCTTCTGAGCATATAATATATTTTTTACGGGAGGTGGCGCCGGTGTCAGAGAAAATGAAGCGTGAGATATCGTTGACGGTTTTGTTTGCCGCCTTTATGTTCCTGCAATTTACCGTGCTGGCGCTGGGCAATCACGCCGGAGAGGGCTATCTTTCAACTGAACGCCGTGAGTTGGTTTACTACGCCCTTCAGGTCTTCGTTATCCTCGGATTTCTTGCCTATGCCTTTTTAGAACGAATATTCAGCCGTAAAAAGTATTTTTTGATTGTTTCGCTTGCCCTTCTTACGGCGGGGAGCGTAATACTGTTCTTTGCCGATAAGGCTACCCCGTTCTACCTCATCGCAACCCTTGCGTCGATGCCATGCCTCGGCTATCTTGGCGGAGCTGTCTATCACCGCATGAGCATTGAGACAGCGGCGGGCGAAAACACCGCGCGGAGCATGGGAATCGGTTGCGCCGCTGCAATTGCCATTCAATTCCTTCTGCAGATCCAGTGGGGAATTATGCCGCTCCTGCCGGCGGCTATGCTTGCGGCGATCGGTCTGCTTGCATACTTTTTGCTTCAAGGTACGGCTGAAAACCAGCCCGGAGCACAGAAAACCGCGGAGAAAACCGGGCCGCGGCGTCTTCTCTTTTCCTGCCTTATTGCGGCGGCTTTCCTTCTTCTCACCGGCTTTTACAATGGATATATCCAGCACTGATATAATCCCCATAGAGTAGACACTTGAAAAGGCAAAAAGTTTTTCAAGGCTACACTATGGGGTATTTTTATGTCAAGGAGCAAGAACAAGAAATATAGCAAAGAATTGAAATTAGAAGCGGTGCAAGCATATCTAAAAGGCGAAGGAAGTTATGAAGTATTACGAAAGAAATTTGGATTATTAAGTTCAACGCAACTCAAGGAGTGGGTAAAGTGGTATAATGGTCATAAAGAATTTAAGGAAAGGCGAGGAGCCGGAACGGAGATCTATATGACCAAGGGAAGAAAAACGACGCAAGAAGAACGTGTAGAGATCGTAGCATTTTGCATTGAGCACGGAAAGGACTATCCGTTGACGATCCAAACATACGGGGTATCATATCAGCAAATATACGCATGGGTGAGGAAGTATGAGGAAAAAGGGATAGACGGATTAAAAGACGGCAGGGGAAGAACGAAGCGAGTTGAGGAAATGAGTGAAACGGAACGGCTTCGTATGGAAAACAAGATATTGAAAGCGCAGCTCAAAGACGCGGAAATGGAGAATAAATTGCTAAAAAAATTGAGGGAGTTGAGAGGAGACGATTGATCAGCGGAGTAAGGCAGGAGGATTACTACAAAGCGATACAGTACATAAACGTATCCGAGAATTATCCTATTGAAAAGTTGTGTCAAAAGTTAAATGTAAACAGATCCGCATATTACAAATGGCTAAAAAGAACACCGAGCAGAAAGCAAAAGGAAAACGAGCAAGTCGTTGAATGGATAAAAGAATTGTATGAAGAACAAGACGGTATACTCGGATACCGGCAGATGACGGTAACCGTCAATCGGGAGCATAATGTTCACTACAACAAGAAACGTATCCGGAGATTGATGCAGATACTTCACTTGAAGTCGGTGTGCAGAAAGAAACGATACAATTACATCAAATCAACGCCCGAAGTGACTGCGGAAAATATCCTGAACAGAGAATTTCATGCGGACAAGCCCAATGAGAAATGGCTTACCGATGT
>ONGN01000113.1 GCA_900317385.1 uncultured Eubacteriales bacterium | reverse complement strand
TGAGAGTTTTGGTTTTCATGTGTGCGGAAAAAGGAATTCGTATTATTCGGATAACGGAGAGGATGCATACATACTGTGGCTGGACGGTATCGCAAAGTAATGCTGTGCCGGGTTTGATAAGAAACCGGAATTAATGTAAAATATATAAAGCTTCGGACTTGTGCCGGGCAGTACAACATGCAGGAGTTATTAATGAAGATTCAGATGAATGTTCCCCTCGTCGAGATGGACGGGGATGAGATGACCAGAATAATATGGTCGATGATCAAGGAAAGGCTCATAGAGCCGTTCGTGGATCTCAAGACTGAGTATTACGACCTTGGTCTTGAAAACCGCGACGCAACTGCTGACAAGGTCACAAGAGACGCCGCCGAGGCAGTTAAAAAGCACCGCGTAGGCGTGAAATGCGCGACCATAACGCCCAACGCGCAGAGAATGGAGGAGTATAACCTCCATGAGATGTGGAAGAGCCCGAACGGAACGATAAGAGCGGTGCTCGACGGCACCGTGTTCAGAGCGCCTATTCTCACAAAGTGCGTATCCCCCGTCGTTAAAAACTGGAAAAAGCCGATTACCATAGCCCGCCACGCCTACGGCGATATCTACAGAGCGACCGAGTACCGCGTTCCCGAGAAGGGGAAGGCAGAGCTCAAGTTCACCGGCGAGAGCGGTGAAGAGTACTGCGAGACGGTCTACGATTTCGAGTGCCCCGGCGTTCTTATGGCGATGTACAACAAGGACAGCTCGATCGAGTCCTTCGCCCGCGCAAGCTTCGAGTACGCCCTCTCAACGAAGCAGGATCTCTGGTTCTCTTCAAAGGATACGATATCGAAGAAGTACGACGGCAGATTTAAGGCAGTTTTCGCCGAGATATTCGAGAATGAGTATAAAGAGAAATTCGAAAAAGCCGGTATAGAGTACTTCTACACACTTATCGACGACGCCGTAGCCCGCGTAATCCGCTCCGAGGGCGGCTTTATCTGGGCCTGCAAGAACTATGACGGCGACGTTATGAGCGATATGGTCTCCACCGCCTTCGGCTCTCTCGCGATGATGACGAGCGTTCTCGTTTCGCCGGACGGAAACTTCGAGTATGAGGCCGCGCACGGTACCGTCACCCGCCACTGGTACAGATACAGAGCGGGGGAGAAGACGAGCACTAACCCGATCGCGACCATTTTCGCCTGGACTGGTGCTTTAAAAAAGCGCGGCGAGCTTGACGGAACGCCCGAGCTTACTGACTTTGCCGAGCGCCTCGAAAAGGCGACTCTCGCCACCGTTGAGGACGGCTATATGACGAAGGACCTCGCCCTTCTGTCCGAGACCGAGGTAAAAAAGGTCTGCGAGACCCTTGAGTTTATAAAAGAGATACGCTCAAGGCTCTGATAAAAAGAAGATTAAAAATAGCTGTTAGGCTCTTTTCTGAGCTTAACAGCTAATATTTTGCCAAAATATGAGACGGTCATAAATAATTTTCGACTTTATCAGTGAGAACGTTCTCAGGCTAAGAAAAGGGGTGCAATGCTTGCAAGATAAGGAAATAGTGGAGCTGTTCCTCAACCGCGACGAAAAAGCCCTGGAGGAAGCGAGGCGAAAATACGATAAGTATCTATCCAAGCTTGCAGCCTCGTTTCTCAGATCGAAGGAGGACAGAGAGGAGTGCATAAACGACGCATACCTGGCGGCGTGGGATTCGATACCGCCAAATGCGCCCGAAAGGCTGGGGTTGTACCTCGGAAGGCTTCTTAAAAGAAAGTCAGTCGATATAATAAGAGAGTACGGGGCTAAAAAGAGGGGCGGAGGAGAGATCGCAGATTCGATAGAAGAGCTTTCCGAATGTATTCCCGATAAAGACGGCGTCGAAGCAAGAATTGAGGCCAAGGAGCTTTCCGAGGCGATAAACGCCTTCTTGCATTCAAGCCCTCCGGAAAAGAGGAAAGCTTTTATAATGCGGTATTGGTACGGTATGGAAATGAAGGAAATTTCAAGGTCTTTAAAATTTTCTGAACGAAAGACCGTGAATATTCTTTTCAGAATGAGAAAGGAACTGAAAAACTATCTTGAAGAAAGGGAGCTTGTTTAATCTTGGACGCTTATGACGTATATGAGGCGATTTCGCTTATTGACGACAGCCTGCTCTATGAAGCTGGCGAGGCAATGAAAAGAACGAAGCGCGCAATTATAACAAAAATACCGTGGGCAGCGGCAATTTTGTGCATCGCTGCGGGACTTATGCTTATTGCGCAAAGTGCGCTTCACAGCGAAAAGACTTATTTTGAGCTGAATGACAATGGGCAGATCGTAAGTAATAATTCAGATATTGCATACGAAAAGAGAGAGGGCGGGTACGTTCTGCTGGCAGGTGGCTCAAACGTCCCTGTTGGCAATCTTTCGGAACGGGATATGAACGAAATTAACGAGGAGGTTGAAAAGGCAAAGGAGACAGCATATCTTGACCTTGAGAATGCTGACGAAGAGATGAAAGACCGTATACTGAAAGCAAGAGAGATCATAATATTTTCTTCAAGCTGGGTCAGAGACGGGGAAGAAGCTTACTTAAGCCGCGACGGCAAGCTTGAAAAGCTGCCGGAGTTTTCCGAACTGTTTCCCGGGTGGGATTATCCAGCAGCTCCTGTGAAAATGACCCTCGCGGAAATTTACGAAATGCTCGATAACCAAAAAATGGCTGATTCACAGGGATTCGTCACAGGCTACGCAACGGAATGGGACAATAGATACGTCTACCTGAGAGTGTCTAAACCGAACCGTATGTTTGTAGAGGGCGACGTAGTCAAAATCGACTACGCGAACGCAAATTCATATGTAGACTTTTCAGGTTTCCGATTTATAAAGGAAAACAGGCTGTTCGTGTATTACAACAATGCCGACGTGGATTTATCCGAGAAACTTATAATCCCCATAAACATCGAAGATCCGAAAATGACGTGGGACTATAAAGAATAATAGCTCTCAAAAATAAATTAAAATTTTAAGCCATTTACCCTTTACAAGATTAAGCTTATTGTGCTACACTCTATAATACGTTGGGGGGTCGGGGGGCCGACGGGGGCCCTCCGGGGGTATTGCACTTCTGTTCCGGTTGACGGAATAACCGTTTCCGATCAGGAAACGATACCGCTTAAAAAAGAACGTAAATACTAAATATCCCGCCTCGGTTTTACCGGGGCGGGATTCCTTTATACCTCATTCATTAGAAGGTCGATTATCTTGCCGTAGAGCTTTTCCGCGTGCTTACGGAAGTTGGATTCTATTATCTTGGCCTGATCCGCGTCGCCGCATAATAGCTCGAGGTCTATAAGCTGGCCCATCCCGTCGCCCATGCTGAGCTTAACGGTGAAGCCGCCGAGCTGCCTCAGCTCGTGGGTAGCGTGGATCATGGAATCGCGCTCAAGGAGCTGCCTTGTAGTCGCGCTCGCCTTGTCGGCTCTTATACGGACTGAGTAGCGGATGCCCTGCTCGGCTGCCATTCCGTTCTCA
>ONGN01000077.1 GCA_900317385.1 uncultured Eubacteriales bacterium | reverse complement strand
ATCTCCTTGATATCCGAGAGCTTCGTGCCCGGCTTAACGAGAAGCGAGTGCCTTATGCAGAGCCGCTTCGATCGGATGATGGATACGTTCTTGTTGCGTATGAGGTCGTAGACCGCGCGGACGGAGCCGTTCGAGCTGTTCTCGATGGGCAGGACTCCGTATTCGCAGAGCCCGGACTCAACGGCGTTGAAAACCGCCTCGAAAGTCTTGAAGAAAACGAGATTGCCGCGCGGAAAAATGTGATCCGCCGCCATCTGAGAGTAAGCCCCCTCAACGCCCTGGACGGCGATGACGCCGGAGGTCGGGAAAAGCTCGTCTGCTCCGGCGAGGGAAGCGGCGATCTTTTCGCTCACCTTCGTGGGAGCGGCGTTCAGCCCCTCCTGATAGGAGCGGGAGAGCTCGAAAAGCGTGGTATAGAGCCTGTGCGAATAAGGCGCGAGGTCGCCGGACTTTTGGAGCACGCCCGCCATTATCTCCCTCTCCCGCGTCTTGTTGAGAACGGGAAGGGAGTTTGCAGCCTTGTATTCAGCGGCCTTTTTCGCAAGCTCCATGCGCTCAAGAAAGGCGGAGAGCAGAGCCTCGTCCGCAGAGTCGATCTTTTTCCTTATCTCAGAAAGCTCCATCCTGTTTTTCCTCCAGTATTATATCAAGTATAACAGCCGCTGTCACGGCCTCGATCACGGGTACTGCGCGAAGAGCTATGCAGGGATCGTGCCTGCCTTTGATAGTCAGCTCCGTATTTTCAAAGGTCGAGAGATCGACCGTCCTTTGCTTTCGACCTATTGACGGCGTAGGCTTTATGGCGGCGCGGAAAACGATGGGCATACCGCTCGTTATCCCGCCCAAGATCCCGCCTGCGTCGTTTTTCTCCGTTTTGACCGTCCCGTTATCATAGATAAAGGGGTCGTTGTTCTCGCTGCCTCTCAGCCGCGCCGAGGCAAAGCCCGCCCCGAACTCCACACCCTTTACGGCGGGTACGCCGAAGAGGGCGGCGGCCAGGCGGTTTTCGATCCCGTCGAACATAGGCGAGCCGAGCCCGGCGGGAACTCCGACGGCGGCGCATTCGATTATCCCGCCCACAGAGTCAAGATCGGCCTTAGCCGCAAGTATCTCGCTCTCCATCGCCGAAGCTGCCTCGTCGGAAAGGGCGGGGATGGGCTTTGCGGCAATAGAATCGAAAAGCGCCTTGTCGGGATAGAGTGGGAAAGAAGCGTCCTCGGCTGAGCCGACGCTTTTAAGATGAGCGCCGATGAATATCCCGCGCCTTTCAAGTATCTGCTTTGCTATCCCACCGATAACGCAGATCGGAGCCGTGAGCCTTCCGGAGAAGTGCCCACCGCCGCGCATATCGACGCTGTCCCCGTATCTCAGGCGGGCGGTGTAATCCGCGTGGGATGGACGGGGTTTAGCTTCAAGCTCCTTGTAGTCAGCAGAGTGCTGATCGGAGTTTTCGATAACGGCGCAGAGCGGAGAGCCGCTTGTAACGCCGTTTTCAAGGCCGGAGAGAAAAACCGGCCTGTCCTTCTCGCTCCTCGCCGTTGAGAGCGGGGAGACGCCCGGTCTTCTGCGGCTTAAGAAGCGGTAAAGCTCCTCCTCGTCGATGCGCTCCCCGGCGGGAAGCCCGTCGGCGGTAACGCCTATGGCGCGGCCGTGCGAGGCGCCGAAAATCTGTATTTTAAGGGCTTTTCCAAATTCAGATGACATTGGCGATACCTCCAAGCTTTCTGAAATCATCCCAAAACCCGGGATATGATTTTTTAACCGCCTCGGCGCCGCAGACTACGGTCTCGTCCGAGGCGTATGCCCCGGCGATGGCCGCTGCCATCGCTATCCTGTGGTCCCCTGATGAGCTGACTGTCCCACCGCGAAGCCCGGTACCGTAAACCGTTAGCCCGTCGGCGGTCTCCTCGGCGCGCCCGCCGAGAGCCTCGAGCATTTCACGGACGCTTTTTATGCGGTCAGACTCTTTGAGCCTTAGCCGAGAGGCGTCGGTAAATACCGTTTTCCCGCCGGAGTATGCCGCAGCGGCGGCGAGAGCGGGAAGCGAATCGGGAGTGTCGGCGAGAGAGATGACGGCATCATTCCGCCTTATGGAGCGAAGCTGATTCAAAATGACCCTGTCTCCCTGCGGCGAATCGGGGTCAAGACCCGTTACGTCTACCCCCGCCGCGAGGAAGAAGGCGGCATTCGACCAGTCGCCGTCCGCCTCGGCTTTCAGCGGCGAGACGTATCTTTCTCCAGCGGGGACGGTCCATCGGTCTATACCGACAAGCGGCTTTACGACGAAATGCGACATCGCCCGAAGCGTTACGTCAACGTATGACGCCGACTCGAGCGGCGTCGTGAGCCGCACCTCTCCGCCATCCGATGTCAGCGGAAGGGCAAGAAGCAGGCCCGTTATGTACTGCGAGCTGATATTCCCCGGAATGGAGATTAATCCGCCGCGAAAAAGCCCCTCGGTCGAAAACGGCAGCCTGTCGGAAGAAAAACGAACCCCGCCGCTTTCAAGAGCGGCGATAAGTTCCTTTATCGGTCTCTCGGGCAGCCTGCCCCTGCCGCTAAACTCAGCCCTTTCGCACAGGGCGGTGACGACGGGCAGCATAAATCTCAAAGTCGAGCCGGACTCCCCACAGTCGATTGTGACAGAGCGGGGCGGAGCAGATACGGGCTCAACGAAAAACGCACCGTCTCTGTACTCGATCCCGGCGCCGAGGGCTGAAAGCGCCTCCGCTGTCGCGTTGATATCCTCGCTTACGGCGGGGCAGCGTATTTCCGTGCCTCTATCGGCAAGAGCCGCGCAAATGAGAAGCCTGTGTACGTCGGATTTAGAGGGGATAGCGGGGATAGAGCCTGAGAGCGGGTGCGGCGTGATCTTTACGTTCATACGCCCTCCTTGCCGAGACGGGCAAGCTCAAGAAGCTCATTGACGGGCATGGTTTTCAGACTGCATGAGCCGATCTTTTCCGGTATAACCACGGTTATTTTCCCGCCCATGCGCTTCTTGTCGCCGATAGCTGCGGAGTAAAGCTCCTCGGGGGAGTAGGGTGAAGAGACCGGAAGATCGTTGTTCTCAAGAGCGGCGGCGATAGCCTCGGCGGTGCCAGCCTCCGTTAAGCCGAGCTTTTCACCCGCACGGGCAATCATCACCATACCCACTCCGACGGCGTGACCGTGGGGGAAGGTGTAGCCCGAAAGCTTTTCTATCGCGTGACCCATCGTGTGGCCGAGATTAAGAAATCGCCTGTCGCCGGTGTCAAATTCGTCGCGTTCAACGTAGTCGCCCTTTATTCTAACGCAGCGGGCGACGAGCTCGGAAAGACGGCTCTTATCAAGCCGCGAGAAGCTTTCGAAAAGCTCGGGATCCGTCAGTACTCCGTATTTAATGCTCTCCGCGCAGCCGTCCGCGAACACCTCGGGCGGAAGCGTATTGAACGTATCCGTATCGCAGATAACCCTTACGGGCTGGGCGAAGACCCCCGCGAGATTTTTCCCCGCGGCGAGATCGACGGCGGTTTTGCCGCCCACCGAGGAATCCACGGCAGCGAGCAGGGTGGTGGGTATCTGAGCGAAGGGTATGCCGCGCTGATAGACCGAGGCGGCAAAGCCCGCCATATCCCCGGTGACGCCCCCGCCGAGCGCAACTACCGCGTCGGCGCGGGTAAGCCCGCCCTCGGCAAGCTTTTCAAGTATATCGGCTAAAACGCCCATATTCTTCGAGCCTTCTCCGTGCGGAAAAACGACGGAGAAAACTCGAAAGCCGGAGCTTTCAAGGCTTTTCATCACTCTCTCAAGATAGAGCCCGGCAACGATATCGTCGGTAACCACGGCAAGACGCTTGCCCCAAAGAAGGTCGTACAGGTATTCGCCGCAGCTATCCAGTATACCGCTCCCTATTATAACGTCGTAGGGGCGGGAGGTATTAATTCTTACGGTTTCGGTCATAATAAGACCTCTTTCGATTATTTACTTTCTCGATTCTTCCTTTAATTCGCGGCCCTCGCGGAGAAGGTCGCGCATGCTGTCTTCATCGCCCGTTCTGAGGGCGGTCAGATATTCGTTGAGATGGCCGATATAGAGCTCGAGCTCGTCGGCAAGATTATCGGCGTTCAAGAAGAAAAGCTCCGTCCACAGGTTCTCATCGAGCTTAGCCACCCTCGTAAGGTCGCGGAAGGAGCCCGCAGAAAAGCCGGAGTGCTTCTGGGCGGCGGGGCTTTTAATAAAGGCGTTCGAGGCGACGTGGCAGAGCTGGCTCGTGTAGGCTATCATCCTGTCGTGCTCCTCGGGCGTCGTGACCGTCACTCTGCCGAAGCCGAGGGAATAGAAGAAGGGCTTAAGAGCGGAAACGGTAAAGCTCTCGCTCCCGTCTGGAGTCGTCAGTATCATGCTCGCGCCCTTGAACAGAGTCTCGGAGGAAACGGTAAAGCCCGATACCTCCTTGCCCGCCATCGGATGGCCGCCGACGTAAATAAAACCGTATTCAATGCTGATGGGCTCGATATCCTTCTCGACCGCCCGCTTTACCCCGCAGGCGTCGACAAATACCGTTCCCCGGCGCAAGAATGGGGCAAAGCTCCTTACCCAACTTACGAGGGCGGCGGGGGGCAGGGCGGCGACAATGATATCGCACTGGGAGACGTTCTCCTCGGTAAGCTCGGCGTCCACCGCGCCGACGTCTATCGCGTACTCAAGCGTGGAGCGGGTACGGTTCCAGCCGAGCACCTTGTGGCTCGTTCCGGCCTTGATGCTCTTTGCGAACGAGCCGCCGATTATGCCGAGACCGGCTACGCCAACCGTCATACCGTACCTCCGCTGACCGCCTCGTGGATAGCGCGGCATTTTGAAGCGACCTCGTCATAGAGCTTCGGCTTGAGGCTCTGCGGCCCGTCGGAAAGGGCGTGCTCGGGATCGCAGTGTACCTCGATGATAAGTCCGTCCGCTCCGGCGGCGACTGCCGCGTAGGAGAGGGAGGGGACGAGGGCGTATTTTCCGGCGGCGTGGCTCGGGTCGATGATAACGGGAAGGTGGCTGAGCTGCTTCATGCTGGGCACGAGGGCGATATCGAGGGTGTTCCTCGTGTAGGTCTCAAAGGTGCGGATTCCGCGCTCGCAGAGGATGACCTTCTCGTTTCCTCCCGCCATTATATACTCCGCGCTCATAAGAAATTCCTGATAGTTGTTCGCAAGGCCGCGCTTTAAAAGTATGGGCTTATCAGTCTTTCCGAGCACCTTAAGAAGCTCGAAGTTCTGCATATTCCTCGCGCCGACCTGGATAACGTCCACGTTCTCAAAGCAATCGAGCTGGCTTGCGTCCATTATCTCGGTAACGATGGGGAGGCCGGTCTCAGCCTTCGCGATCTCCAGAAGGCGGATGCCCTCCTCGCGCATACCCTGGAAGGAATAGGGGCTCGTGCGCGGCTTGAAGGCGCCGCCGCGAAGCATGGTAGCGCCGGAGGCCTTGACGAGCTTCGCTATTGAAACGATCTGCTCCTCGGACTCAACGGCGCAGGGGCCCGCGATCATCGTAAGCGTTCCGCCGCCGACCTGAGTATTGCCGACCTTGATGACCGTGTCCTCGGGGTGGAACTTGCGGTTGCACTTCTTATAGGGCTCCTGAACGCGCTTGACGTCCTCAACGATTTCGAGAGCGTTCAGAAGGTTTATGTCGATCGTGGTGGTATCGCCGATAAGGCCGAGTATTGTCTGATGGATACCGGTGGATTCGTGAACGTCTATGCCCTTTGCCTTGAGCCAGGTTTTCAGGCTGTCAAGCTGCCTTTGATCGGGATCTTTCTTGAGTATAACTATCATTTTTTCTCTCTCCTTAATAAAAAATGGACCCCACCGCCGCCTGGCAGTGGGGTCCGGTTAAGCCTTAAAAAGCCCTTTCTAACCCTATCAGACCAAACGGCAACAAGCCTTACCAAAATAATAGGTAAAGCTAAAGCTAAAAAATCCGTATTCGGCTTTGCGGGCTGAATAATTCATTGTGGGCTCCTTTTATTAAAAGCTGAAGGTAGTTTAGCACTTTTAATCGTAAAAGTCAACATTTTTTAATCGCATACTTTTACGGTCCAGCCTCTTACGTCGGGACGGGTGCCCCACTGGATGCCGGTAAGCTCGTCGTACGCTTCATCGGCAAAAGACGGATCCTCATCCAGTTTTTTGAAAGCGATGCTGTACGCGTTCTGCATGTACTGCATCTGTCTGCTCATACGCTCTTTATTCGTGCCCTCACCCACGGACATTCTTGCCCGCAGATACTTCTCCACCTGCTCATCACTCAGGGTGATCCGGGCGCCCTTTTTCATCGACGGATCGATCGAGGTGAGATCCTCCTGGATCGTGACCGGGACACCTCCCAGCACATGATTCACCGCGGAAATATCTTTCATGTTGATCCCGTAATAGCCGTCGATCGGGAAATACCCCAGCGATTCCCTGTCTCCGGACGAC
>ONGN01000076.1 GCA_900317385.1 uncultured Eubacteriales bacterium | reverse complement strand
AACTGAACGGGCTGGACGGCTGTATCAACGTATAAAAGCTCTGCGTGCTTTGCCCTGAGTCCGGCGGCCGTCGTTAAGGAGTTTTGAGAGTTTTCGGTAAGATACACCCTCATATCGTCAATGCAGTCCCTGTCCTTGCAGGAGTCAAATATCTTCTCGGTATGTACGCAGACGGCTTCCTGGATCGCAGGCTCTGCGGCTTCTACCGAGTTTTCAATGGTATCTGCCATTTTGCTTCCTCCTTTTTCAAAGTCAGTATAGTCTATGCGGAGCAATCAAAAATGTGCTTATTTCACCTTGCATATCTATAAATTGTGTGCTATACTGATTAAAATCGCAAAATAGGGGTTTTATATGCAAACGATTCTCGGTATTGATCCCGGTATCGCAACGGTGGGCTTTGGCATTATCCGATCCGACAAGGGAAGGCACGAGCTTGTGCGCTGCGGGGCCATCCTCACCCCGGCGGGGCAGAGGCTTTCTGTTCGCCTGCAGCAGATATATTACGATACCCTGGAGCTTATAAAGATGTTCGAGCCGGACGCGATAAGCGTGGAGGAGCTGTTTTTTAACGACAATTTGAAAACCGGAATATCCGTAGCTCACGGAAGGGGAGTTATCCTCCTTGCGGGGCAGGAGATGCAGGTGCCGATGTTTGAGTATACTCCGCTTCAGGTAAAGCAGGCGATAGCCGGTTACGGCAGGGCGAATAAAAAGCAGATGATGGAGATGGTTCGCCGCCTTCTCAATATGGACTCGGTGGCAAAGCCGGACGACGCTTCCGACGCGCTCGCTCTCGCGATAACTCACGCGAGGTTTAATTCCTCGCTTTTAAATATGGACGGAGGGAATAATCCATGTTCTACTATTTAGAGGGCACCGTTACCGTGCTTTCTGAGGGCGTAGCCGTTATTGACGTCGGCGGCGCGGGTTATTTTGTAAACGTATCGCTCTACACGCTGTCGAAGCTTGAGATGGGGAAAAGGGCGAGGCTCTACACCCACGTTATTATAAGAGAGGACGCCTTTGATATTTACGGCTTTTCGGATATGTCGGAGAAGCGTTCGTTTGAGCTTCTTCTCAGCGTGTCAGGCGTTGGGCCCAAGGCGGCGCAGTCCATCCTCTCAAGCAATTCGCCGGAGAGCTTTGCGATGGCCGTGATAAGCGAGAATGAAAAGGCGCTTACCGCCGCTCCCGGAATTGGCAAGCGCATCGCCCAGAGGATAATACTTGAGCTGAAGGATAAAATAGCCAAGGAGAACACCACGCTTGCCGCTTCGCCGGATATCGGCTTTATCCCGAAGGAAACCGGAGCGGGAAAGGCTGCGGCGGACGCCATGGCGGCGCTTAACGTTTTAGGCTACTCTCAGCAGGAGATAAGCTCCGCGCTCAAGGGCGCGAATATCGAGAGTATGACTACGGAAGAGATAATCAAATTCGTGCTGAAAAGCTCGGTTAAGTAAGCCCAAACGATCGGGGGATCTGAAATGATCGATTTTACTAAGGACGGTCGCGAGACCGAAAACAAGGGAAACGACAAGCTGATGAGCACCGCCATGCTCGCCGAGGACGAGGGCGAGTTCTCGCTTCGCCCAAAGACACTGTCGGAGTATATAGGCCAGGATAAGGCAAAGCGCAACCTTGAGGTATTTATCGAGGGAGCGAGGCGCCGCCACGAGCCGCTTGACCACGTTATCCTGCACGGCCCTCCCGGCCTCGGAAAGACGACCCTTGCCGCGATAATAGCAAACGAGATGGGCGTCCAGATGCGCAAGACCTCGGGGCCCGCCATCGAGAAGCCCAAGGATCTTGCCGCTCTCCTGACTAATCTCGAGGAGGGGGATATACTCTTTATCGACGAGATACACCGGATGAACCGCGTTGTTGAGGAAATACTGTATCCCGCGATGGAGGATAAGCATATCGACATCATTATCGGTCAGGGCCCTGCCGCCACAAGCGTCAGGATCGACCTTAAAAGCTTTACTCTTATCGGGGCGACCACCCGTTCGGGTCAGCTTTCAAAACCGCTGCGCGACAGGTTCGGCATCGAGCTGAAGCTGGAGCTTTATGAGCCGAAGGATCTGAAAAAAATAATAGAGCGCAGCGCGGATATACTGGGCGTTCCCATCGAGCCGGACGGCGCGATGGAGCTCGCTATGCGCAGCCGCGGAACGCCGAGAATTGCAAACAGGATACTTCGCCGAGTCCGCGACTTTGCCGAGGTATACGGCGACGGAACGATAACGAAGGAGATTGCAGATGACGCCCTTCTAAGGCTTGAGATAGACAGGGAAGGGCTTGACAATATCGACAGGCGGCTTTTAAGAACGATCATCGAGCAGTATTCCGGCGGCCCTGTCGGGCTCGATACACTTGCCGCAACGGTAAACGAGGAATCCGTCACCATCGAGGACGTTTACGAGCCCTATCTTATGCAGCAGGGGTATCTGACGAGAACGAGCAGAGGAAGATGCGTTACAAGAAAGGCCTACGATCACCTTGGCATTGAGTTTCTGGGGCAGACGACAATCGGATTAAGTTAAAAAAAGTATGCGCGATGCAAAATAATTTTATAAAATTACTTGACTTATTCAAACGCAATTCGTATAATAAACGCATTATGGTGGATTTTTTAAAGAATTATGGACAATTTAGCAAATTTGACAGATGAGGAGCTCGCGCTTTCCGCTTCGTCCGAGGCTGAGGAGGAATTGATCCGCAGATTCTCGAATCTCGTTAAAAAATGCTGTAGACCCTTATTTTTAGCCGGCGGCGACAGCGAGGACCTCACTCAGGAGGGAATGCTCGGACTTCTCTCCGCAGTTCGAACCTTTGATGAAAAGGGCGGAGCTTCTTTTCAGACCTACGCTGAACGCTGCATAAAAAACCGACTGTATTCCGCCGTAAAGCGCGACGGGAAGGGTGGCAACAGAATACTTAACGACTCTGTGCCCATTGATGATGAGGTTATAACCCAGCGGGGGCTCAGAGAGCTTGAGGACCTCATCATAAATCGCGAATACACCTCCGAGCTTATCCTGAAGATCCGCTTAAACCTTTCAAGGTTTGAAAATCAGGTTATAAAGCTTTATCTCGACGGACTCTCGTATTCGGAAATTGCCGAGAGGCTTAATAAGCCTGAAAAAAGCGTTGACAACGCAGTCCAGCGCGTAAGGAGAAAGCTCATTCTCCACTAAGGCGTTTTCGGCATACAGCCGTCGCAAATATATTAGCCCTTTGGGCAAGAAAGTCAGAAGTGAGGTCCTATTTTATGTACGAAGACAAAACTTTAGTTTGTAAGGAATGCGGCAATGAGTTCGTATTCACCGCCGGTGAACAGGAGTTCTATGCTGAGCACGGCTTCCAGAACGAGCCCCAGAGATGCAAGAGCTGCCGCGACGCCCGCAAGAACGCTGCCCGCGCTCCCCGCGAGTATTTCACTGCCGTATGTGCTAACTGTGGCGGAGAGGCAAAGGTTCCCTTTGAGCCCAAGACCGACAGGCCGGTATACTGCAGCGATTGCTTCGCCAAGATGAGAGAGGCTCAGGCGTAAGCTGTTTCCTTTTACAAATCAGTTTCTGCCCGTTCTTCGTAAATGAGGATCGGGCAGAATTTTTTTCGTAAGTTAAAAAAAGGGGATTGTTCATATGGAGCTTGGAGCCCGGCTTTCCGCGGTTGCGCGGCTTGCCGCTGAGGGTGAGAATATTGCGGATATAGGCACAGACCACGGATATATACCCGTTTGGCTTCTTAAGAACAGAAATAAGGGAAGGATAGCCGCATCCGATATAGGCGAGGGTCCGCTTAATAGCGCAAAAAGAACGGCCGAAAGAGAAGGGCTTGAGGACTCTATCGAGTTTATCCTTGCCGACGGGCTCTCCGGCCTCGACGAAGGCTTTGACACCTTTATTATAGCCGGGATGGGCGGAGATACGATCATACACATTCTGGATTCCGCTCCGTTTTCCCTTGAGAATAAAAGGCTCGTTTTACAACCTCAGACGAGGACTGATAAGCTTCTGAAATGGCTCTACGCTTCGGGCTTTACAATCAAAAACGCCGTATTGGCGAAAGAAGCTGGAAGGCTCTATACTGTTTTTGAAGCCGGATATGCAGGCGAGCGCCGGGAGATATCCGACGCCGAGGCGAATGCTGTGTATCTTCTTAAGAATGACCCGCTGTTTAGTGAATACAGAATGCAGCTTATCCGAAAGCTTCAAGCATCTATCAAGGGGCTTGAGATGGGAAAAGGGACGGACGGGGATAAAACGTCTGAGCTTAAAAAACTTCTTTGCGAGGTGGAGCAATGCTGTTAGCCGTTGATATAGGGAATACTCACGTCGTTATTGCCGCTATGCGCGGCTCTTCGGTACATTATAAGGCGCGACTTGCCGCAGATAAGCTCAAGACGGAATACGAGTACGCCGTCAGCATCAAGGAGCTTTTGAGGCTCGGAGGCATTGAGCCGGGAGATATCGAGGGCTGCTGCTTATCCTCGGTCAGCCCCGTTTTAACGGAGAGCGTATCGGGAGCGGTCAGGCTCTTAACGGGCAAAGCGCCGATGACCGTAGGCGCAGGCTTGAAGACCGGGCTCAATATCCGGATCGACAACCCATCGGAATGCGGGGCAGATCTCGTGACCGCTGCCGTCGGGGCGCTTAAAAGCTTCAAGCCGCCTATGATAATAATCGATATGGGCACAGCGACGACACTTTCGGCTATTGATAAGAACGGGGCGTTCGTCGGCGGGGCAATCGCACCGGGGCTTATAACCTCCGTTGAGGCGCTGTCGGAGAAAACGGCCCTTTTACCGAGCGTGGGGCTCAATACTCCGGCGTCGGCAATAGGAAAGAACACGTCGGACTGTATGCGCTCCGGCGCTATACTCGGAGCCGCCGGAATGATCGACGGACTTGTGGAGAGAATGTGCGCCGAGCTTGAGGGAAACGTAACTCTCGTCGCGACGGGCGGTATTGCGAAGATCGTTATCCCGAACTGCTCGCATAAGATCACCGTAAGCGAGGATCTTGTATTTGAGGGGCTTGCGGCGATTTATGAAAGGAACCGGAGAATATAAAAAAGGCGGCTCAGTTATCGTCTGAGCCGCCTTTCTTATATTGTGATTTAGCCGTTTACGATGTTCAGACCCTTTGCAAGCAGGGCGTTTCTTATCTCAACGATATGGTCGTGGTTTCTCGTCTCAAGCTCAAGGCGGATGAAGCAGCCGTTAACGTCCTGACCGGCATTTGCGTGCTCGTAGTGGACGCTGGTGACGTTTCCGCCGAGCGAGGCGATAGTATGAGCTACAAGCTCAAGCTGACCGGGCTTGTCGATGAGCTCGATGGTGAATTGGCAGTTGCGCCCGCTCATAATGAGTCCGCGCTTTATCACTCGTGAAAGAATGGTAACGTCGATGTTTCCACCTGACAGGAGGCAGACTGTTTTCTTTCCATGGATAGGCACCTTGTCGAACATAGCAGCGGCGGCTGCGCATGCGCCCGCGCCCTCGGTAACAAGCTTCTGCTGCTCCATAAGCGCGAGAATAGCGGCGCTGATCTCGTCGTCGGTCACGGTAACGACGTCGTCAACGTATTTCGAGACCATCTCAAAAGTGTGCTCTCCGGGCTTTTTGACCGCTATGCCGTCCGCGATAGTGGAGACGCTGTCAAGCGTTAAGATAGAGCCTGAGGAGAGGGAGGAGCGCATCGAGGGAGCGCCGGCGGCCTGAACACCGTAAACCTTGATGCTCGGCTTTAGCGCCTTGATGGCGTAAGCCACGCCGGAGATAAGTCCGCCGCCGCCGATAGGCACGAGGACGGCCTCCATATCCGGTATCTGATCGAAAAGCTCAAGGCCGATAGTACCCTGACCCTCGATAACGAGCTCATCGTCAAACGGGTGGATGAACGTATACCCGAGCTCGTCGCGAAGCCTTAGTGCCTCAGTATACGCGTCGTCGTAAACGCCCTCTACGAGCTTTACCTCGGCTCCGTAGCTCTTTGTCGCCTCGACCTTGGAGATAGGCGCCCCGTCAGGCAGGCAGATAACGGCCTTGATACCGGCCTTCTGAGCGGCGAGAGCCACGCCCTGAGCGTGGTTTCCGGCTGAGCAGGCGACGACGCCGCGCGCCTTCTCCTCGTCGGAAAGCTGGCTCATTTTATAATATGCCCCGCGCACCTTGAAGGAGCCCGTTATCTGAAGGTTTTCCGTCTTCAGGTAGATCTTGCTCTTTTCGTTTATGTGCGGCGCGTAGATAACGTCCGTTTCGCGTATAACGTCCGAAAGGACGTATTTGGCGTGGTATATCTTATCAAGCGTAATCATTGAACGTAATACCTCCGAGAATAGAGTTTACAAACTGCGAAGGGCAAAGGCAGAAGCCGCCGTGTCAACGTCGCCGTAGCTTTCGTCTATCCCGTTTATTTTTATAAGGCCGTGTACTATCTCAAGATAGAGCTGTCGAGAGGGTTTCGCGTAAAGAATGCTCAGCCCGAAGCGGTCGGCAAGCGAAAGAAGCTCCTGCATCGTATCGGTGCGGTGTATGTCGTCGCCGTCGCGGTCGGAAAAGCTCTCCCTGATAAGGTGACGCCTGTTAGAGGTCGCGTAGATAACGGTGTTATCAGATTTGACGGAAGCTGAGCCCTCGAGGATAGCCTTCAGGGCAGTGAAATTATAGTCGTTTCGGTTAAACGAAAGATCGTCGATAAAGAGAATGAACTTCAGAGGATTGCCTCTCAGCTCCTCGATGACGGAGGGTATGTACTTAAGCTCGTTTTTCTTTATCTCGACAAGCCGCAGCCCCTCGGGGGCGAACATATTGACAAGAGCCTTTACCGAGGAGGACTTGCCAGTTCCAGCGTCCCCACGAAGCAGAACGTTCGCTGCGGGCTTTCCTGTGAGCAGAGCCCGGGTATTCGCGATAAGCAGTGCGCGCTGATCCTCGTAGCCGATAAGCCTGTCAAAAGTGACGGGATCGGGGCATTTTATCGGAACGATTTTTCCACCGTCTAGCCGGAACATATTGTGCCTTGCGTAAATGCCGTACCCCGTGCGGTTTATAGAAGAGAGGCGTTTTTGATATTCGGCCTCGTAGTCTATCTTCTCCATTTCAAAATCGGGCAGGAAGCCGTCGAACCCCGTAAGCATTTTGAGCTCGACGGAGGTGAAGGACGAGAGGATGGAGAAAACGCGAAGCTCGCCGTGAAGTGAGCTTTCGAGCATAGGGGGGATGGGCTTTCCGCTTGCCTTAAGGTGAACGTAGATATTCTCATCCTCGCAGGCGGCGTCGAGCATATACCTTGAGAAATTGATACCGTATTTATACAGCTCACTGACGAAATCCGTGTAGCCCTTAACGGTGGGCTCTCCCTCGCCGAATGCCCTCAGCTTTGAAAGCACAGGTCCATCGGCGACACCCTTGAATATAACAAGCGAACTGATGAGAGCGGATATATAGCTTTCTTTACCCATAACCGGACCTCACTTTCACTTCATTCTTTTAAGATAATAATATATTAGGCGGCGGATTAAGTCAAGCTTCAAAGCCTTTTTATTATCTCGTCGGTCATTTCGGTCGTGGAGAGCCAGCTTGCTCCTTTTTCGGCTATATCCGCCGTGCGAAGCCCGGCGTTCAGCGCGGAATCGACAGCGTTCTCGATAGCGTCCGCCTCAGCGGCGAGCGAGAAGGAATGGCGGAGCATCATCGCGGCGGAAAGTATAGTGGCGATGGGATTTGCTATGCCCTTTCCGGCGATATCTGGCGCAGAGCCGTGGATGGGCTCGTAAAGACCGCGCGAGGTCTCGTTTCGCGAAGCGGAGGGAAGCATACCGATAGAGCCGGTTATCTGACTTGCCTCGTCGGAGAGTATATCGCCGAACATATTTGAGGTTACGATAACGTCGAACTGAGCGGGGTTCTTAACGAGCTGCATCGCGGCGTTGTCAACGAGCATATCGACGCACTCAACGCCCTCGTATTCCTCCGCTATCTCGTGCACCGTCCTGCGCCATAGTCTGCTTGTCTCAAGCACGTTCGCCTTATCTATGCTCGTGACCTTATTACCGCGCTTTTTCGCCGTCTCAAAGGCTACGCGGGCTATCCTCTCGATCTCAAAGCGGCTGTAGCATTCTGTATCGTAGGCTTCCTCGCCGTATTTACCCTCGCGGTAACCTCTGTCGCCAAAGTAAATGCCGCCCGTGAGCTCGCGGACTATCATTATATCAAAGCCGCTTGAGGCAACGCTTTCGCGAAGCGGGCATGCGTCCTTGAGGGCAGGGTATAGCCTTGCGGGGCGAAGATTGGTGAAGAGGCCGAGGGCGGCTCTTATGCCGAGCAAGGCCTTTTCCGGCCTTAAACTGCCGGGAAGAGTGTCCCATTTCGGCCCGCCTACGGCGCCTAAAAGGACGCTGTCCGAGTTAAGGCAGCCATCAACGGTATCTTTCGGAAGCGGCTCGCCTACGGCGTCTATCGCGGCGCCGCCGATGAGATATGGTGTGCAGATAAAACTGTGGCCGTATTTCTGCCCGATGGCATGAAGCACTCTGACAGCGGAATCGACTATCTCCGGGCCGATTCCGTCGCCGCGGAGAAGTGCAATATTATAATTCATTTGATTATCCCTTTCTTCATCGCCTCGACGAGACCGCCTGCTGAAATTATCTCCTGGATAAAGGCGGGGAATGGCTCGGCGGAGTATCTTTTTCCGGTCGTAGTATCGGTTATTACTCCGCTGTCCATATCGACGCTTACACTGTCGCCCTCGCTTATCTCATCGGCGGCAAGCGGACATTCGACTATAGCGAGACCGATGTTTATGGAGTTGCGGTAGAAAATGCGGGCAAAGCTCTTTGCGATGACTATGGATATGCCGCTTTCCTTGATGGCTATGGGCGCGTGCTCGCGGGATGAGCCGCAGCCGAAGTTTTCTCCACCTATCATTATATCGCCGGGCTTTACTCTTGCGGTAAAGCTCGTATCTATATCCTCCATACAGTGGGAAGCGAGCTCCTTCGGGTCGGAGGTGTTGAGATAGCGGGCGGGTATTATAACGTCGAATGGCGTTTCCCTCTTTTATCATTTCATTACCTCCTCGGGACCGGCTATCCGGCCCATAACGGCGCTTGCAGCGGCAACCGACGGGCTTGCGAGGTAGACCTCGCTTTTCGTATCGCCCATACGGCCGATAAAGTTCCTGTTCGTGGTCGAAACGCAGCGCTCGCCCGCGGCGAGAACACCCATATAACCTCCGAGACAGGGCCCGCAGGTCGGAGTGGAAACGATGCATCCGGCCTCGATAAAGGTCTTTATAAGCCCCGTTTCAATGCATTTTAAGTAAATGGACGGAGTAGCGGGGATGATTATAGCCCTGATGTTTTTGGCGATCTTGCGGCCCTTCAGTATCTCTGCGGCCTCCTCAAGATCCTTGTAAAGTCCGTTAGTGCAGGAGCCGATAACGACCTGGTCTATCTTTACCTCGCCGACCTCGTCTATCGTGCGCGTGTTCTCGGGAAGGTGGGGGAAGGCGACGGTAGACTTAAGCGCCGAGAGGTCGATCGTATATTCCGCCTCGTACTCAGCGTCCTCGTCCGCCGTAAATATCCTCGGCTCATGCTTCGCTCTGCCTTTTTCAAAGGCGAGTGTCGTCTCGTCAACGGGGAATATACCGTTTTTCGCTCCCGCCTCGATAGCCATATTGCAGATCGTGAGCCTGTCCTCAATCGAAAGCGAGGAAACGCCCTCGCCGCAGAACTCCATCGAGCGGTAAAGAGCCCCGTCGACGCCGATAGTTCCGATTATGTGCAGAATAACGTCCTTTCCGGAAACGAAGCGGGAGAGGGAACCGACGAGATTGAACTTGATGGCTGAGGGCACCTTGAACCAGGCTTTTCCGGACGCCATACCGAATGCCATATCCGTGGATCCCACGCCCGTTGAGAAAGCGCCGAGAGCCCCGTAAGTACAGGTGTGGCTGTCCGCCCCGATTATCAGATCGCCGGAGACGGCGAGCCCCTGCTCGGGTAAAAGCGCGTGCTCAATCCCCATAGTTCCAACGTCAAAGAAGCCGGAAAGCTCCTGCTCGTGGCTGAAATTGCGGCATGTCTGGCACTGGACTGCCGCTTTTATATCCTTGTTCGGCGCGAAATGGTCCATAACAAGCGTGACCTTGTCTTTATCGAAGACCTTCTCGGCGCCCATCTTTCTAAACTCCCTTATGGCAACGGGGGAGGTGATATCGTTGCCAAGCACCCTGTCAAGCCTGCAGAGAACGAGCTGACCGGCCTCGACCTTATTAAGCCCGGCGTGGTAAGCAAGTATCTTCTGGGACATCGTCATTCCCATATTTGCGACCCCATTTCTCAGTAGTTGATTATTGCGCCCTTATCTGCGGAGGAGACCTGCCTGCGGTAACGCTTTAGATACCCGCTGACCTCCTTAAGCTGAAGCTTTTCCTCGGAGCGGCGGCGCTCAAGCTCCTCGTCAGGGACTAATAGTTCGATCTTGTGCTCGGGAATATTGATGGAGATGATATCTCCCTCGTGAACGTAGGCTATCGTTCCGCCGGAAGCTGCCTCGGGTGAAACGTGGCCTATCGCCGCCCCTCTCGTAGCGCCTGAGAAGCGTCCGTCGGTTATAAGCGCGACCTCCTTATCGAGACCCGCTCCGGCTATAGCGGAGGTGGGGGAGAGCATTTCGCGCATTCCGGGCCCGCCCGCAGGCCCCTCGTAGCGGATAACGACTACGTCGCCTGCCTTTATACCGCCCGCGTAAATGACCCTGATGGCATCCTCCTCGGAGTTGAATACCCTCGCCGGGCCCTGATGCACGAGCATTTCAGGGGCTACGGCGCTGCGCTTTACAACGCAGCCGTCGGGCGCTAAATTTCCGAACAGAGCCGCTATCCCGCCCGTTTTTGAATAGGGATCATCAATATCGCGTATGACGCTCTTATCGAGATTGACGGCGCTCTCGATGTTTTCTCCGAGAGTTTTCCCCGTGCAGGTCATAACCTCGGTGTTTATAAGACTCTTCTTGGAAAGCTCCTTCAGCACGGCGTACACTCCGCCCGCTTCGTTAAGATCCTCCATATAGGTCGGACCCGCCGGGGCGAGATGGCAGAGATTGGGTGTGCGCTCGGAGATCTCGTTTGCGAGGTCGAGGCTGAATTCAACTCCGCACTCGTTCGCGATAGCGGGCAGGTGCAGCATCGAGTTAGTAGAGCAGCCGAGAGCCATATCCGCGGTGAGAGCGTTATAAATAGCGTCCTTCGTCATAATATCTCTCGCCCTGATATTTTTCCGAACGAGGTCCATTATCTGCATTCCAGCGCGCTTCGCGAGAGTGATCCTGGCGGAGTAGGGAGCGGGTATGGTCCCGTTGCCCCTGAGACCCATTCCCATTACCTCGGTAAGGCAGTTCATGCTGTTCGCCGTATACATACCTGAGCATGAGCCGCAGGAGGGGCAGGTCTTCTCCTCGTACTCCTTTAGCTTTTCCGCGTCGATCTTTCCCGCGCTGTAGGCACCTACGGCCTCGAACATGCTTGAAAGGCTCGTTTTCCGCCCGCCGACTCTGCCCGCAAGCATAGGCCCGCCCGAGACGAAGATGGTCGGCAGATTGAGCCTTGCCGCGGCCATAAGTAGGCCGGGAACGTTTTTGTCGCAGTTCGGTATCATAACGAGCCCGTCAAAGCCGTGAGCCATGACCATGGCCTCGGTAGAATCGGCTATAAGATCGCGAGTGACGAGGGAGTATTTCATACCGACGTGCCCCATCGCGATGCCGTCGCAAACGGCGATGGCGGGGAAGACGATCGGGGTGCCGCCCGCCATGGCTACGCCGAGCTTAACGGCCTCGGTTATCTTATCAAGCTGCATATGACCGGGAACTATTTCGTTATATGAATTGACAATGCCGATTATCGGACGGTTAAGCTCCTCGCGGGTCAGACCCAGCGCGTGATAAAGGCTGCGGGCGGGAGCAAATTCAAAGCCTTCGGAAACTCTGTCTTTGACCATGGTTGACCTCCTAAACTATAGTACGACGCTGAGGGCGTATTACGCCCTCAGCGAGCATTTTATCAGCGGTTAATCAGTTGTTTATGAGCTTGTCCTCGTCAGACCAGCTGTAAAGCTTGCGGATCTCGCGGCCGACTATCTCGGAGGGATGCTCGGCGGCCTTCTTGCGCATTGCGTTGAAGTGAACCTGAGCTCCGGCGTCGGACATATCGAGGAGGAATTCCTTGGCGAAGGTTCCGTCCTGAATATCGGAGAGGATCTTCTTCATGGTCTTTTTCGTTTCCTCGGTTATGATCTTCGGGCCTGTGACGTAATCGCCGTACTCAGCGGTGTTGGAGATGGAGTAGCGCATTCCCTCAAAGCCGGACTGATAGATGAGGTCGACTATGAGCTTCATCTCGTGGATGCACTCAAAGTAAGCGTTCCTCGGATCGTAGCCCGCCTCAACGAGGGTCTCGAATCCGGCCTGCATAAGGGCGCAGACGCCGCCGCAGAGGACGGCCTGCTCGCCGAAGAGGTCGGTCTCGGTCTCGGTGCGGAAGGTGGTCTCGAGCACGCCGGCTCTCGCGCCGCCGATTCCGAGCGCGTAGGCAAGACCGATCTCAAGAGCGTCGCCCGTGGCGTCCTGCTCAACTGCTATGAGGCAGGGAACGCCCTTTCCGGCCTGATACTCGCTCCTGACGGTGTGGCCGGGGCCCTTGGGGGCTATCATAATTACGTTTACGTTCTTCGGGGGCTTGATGCAGCCGAAGTGGATATTGAAGCCGTGCGCGAAGGCGAGAGTTTTGCCCTCGGTAAGACCGGGCTCGATGCTCTCCTTATAGAGCTTTGCCTGCTTCTCATCGTTGATAAGGATCATAATGAGGTCGGCGGCCTTGGCGGCGTCGGCGGCGGTCATAACGGTGAGTCCGGCCTCCTCAGCCTTTTTCCAGCTCTTGGAGCCCTCGTAAAGGCCGACGATGACCTTGACGCCGGAATCCCTGAGGTTGAGAGCGTGAGCGTGGCCCTGGGAGCCATAGCCGATTATGGCGACGGTCTTTCCGTCGAGCCTTGCGAGATCGCAGTCCTGCTGATAATAGATCTTAGCCATGATTATTTCTCCTTTTATGTGAATTTAATATTATTTTTCAGTTGACGTCGGGGCTTTCGAGCATATTCTTTCCGCCCTTCTGAAGGGCGACGATGCCCGTGCGGCATAGCTCGATTATCCCGAGCGGACGTACCATTTCGATAAAGGCGTCTATCTTGGCGGGAGCGCCCGTCACCTCGACGCAGAGGGCGTCGACGGAATAGTCGATTATCTGCGCCTTGAAGATATCGAGGGCGGAGAGAACGCGCTGATGCTCTTCGGGATCGTTCTTTATCTTAACGAGGATTAGCTCGCGCTGAACGGCGTCAGTCTCTTCAAGCACTTCGACCTTCTTTACGTTAAAAAGCTTTCGGAGCTGATTTAGCATCTGAGCCTTCGCGTACCCGTCGCCGGACATTGATATCGTGATTCGGGAATACTCGGGGCTTTCGGTAACGCCGACCGTGAGGGAGTCTATGTTGAAGCCGCGCCTTGTGAACATACTCGTAACGCGGGTGAGGACGCCGTACTTGTTGTCGACGTAAACGGCGATCACGAAGCTGTTATCCTTACTCTCCACTTTCATTCTCCTTTCACGGTTATCATATCGTCGATAGCACCGCCGGGGGGCAGCATGGGCAGAACGAATTCGTCCTTGTCGATCATGCAGTCTATAACGGTAACTCCGCCGGAAGCGTAAGCCTCCTCAAATGCCGCCTTAAATTCCTCGGGCGTCTTTGTCATAACGCCCTTCGCGCCGAAGGCCTCGGCGAGCTTTACAAAGTCGGTTTTCCTCTCAAGCGTGGTGGAGGAGTAGTGCTTTTTATAGAAAAGCGTCTGCCACTGGCGCACCATACCGAGAACGCCGTTATCCATAATAACTATCGTAAGGGGAATATCCATCGAAACGGCGGTGCAGAGCTCGTTTAAATTCATACCGAACGATCCGTCGCCCGTTATAAGAACGGTCTTGTCTCCGCTTCCGACGCAGGCGCCGATGGCGGCTCCCATTCCGAAGCCCATTGTGCCGAGTCCGCCGGAGGATATCATCTTGCGCGGCTTCTTGAAATTTATATACTGAGCCGCCCACATCTGATGCTGGCCGACGTCCGTCGCGATAACCGTGTCTCCGTCGACGGTCTTGTTTATCACGTCCATAACGAGATAGGGGTTCAGCTCCGTCATTTCGGGAACGGCGGCGGCCTCTCTCGCGCGCAGTCCGGCAACTCTTGCTATCCACTCGGGGCGCTCTGCCTTGTCTACTCCGGCGAGTATCGCCTTCAGCGTGGTCTCGATATTCCCGGATATGCCGACGGAGGCCTGGATATTCTTGTTGATCTCGGCAAAATCGAGGTCGATATGGATTATATCGGAATTTTTCGCGAACTTCTGCTTGTTGCCCGTCGCTCTGTCGGAAAACCTCGTGCCGACTGCGATTATAAGGTCAGCCTCGTTAGAAGCCATCGAAGAGGCGTAATGCCCGTGCATACCCTGCATACCGAGGAAACGCGGGTGGTCGGTCGGAATTGCGGAAAGACCCATAAGCGAGCAGCCGATAACCGCGTCGAGCTTGTCCGCGAGCTCCGTTACGAGCCCGTAGGTCTTCGAGCCGATAACGCCGCCGCCGACGTGGATATAAACGCGCTTTTTGGAATTGATAAGCTCGATGGCCCTGTTTATCTTTACCGGGTCGGGTTCGGGGAGAGGGAAGGGGTCGGCTACGGGCTTCGGCTCATATTCGCCGATCGCCGTCTGTATATCCTTCGGTATATCTATAAGCACGGGGCCGGGACGGCCGGATCTTGCGATCCTGAAAGCCTCCCTTATCTTATCCGCAAGCTTGTTCACGTCGTGGATAAAATAGTTGTGCTTCGTTATCGGAAGGGTTATTCCGGTGATGTCGATCTCCTGGAAGCTGTCTCGGCCGATCATCGCCTGGGCGACGTTTCCGGTTATGGCTACCATCGGAACGGAGTCCAGCATAGCGGTCGCGATGCCGGTCACAAGATTCGTCGCGCCCGGGCCGGAGGTCGCGAAGCAAACGCCGACCTTGCCGGTAGCCCTCGAATATCCGTCAGCCGCGTGGGCAGCGCCCTGCTCGTGGGCGGTTATGTGATGTGAAATGCGGTCGGAATTAGTGTAAAGTGCGTCGTAAATATCGAGCACTTGACCGCCGGGGTATCCGAAAACGTCGGTAACTCCAAGCTCGATCAGCGTTTCGATAACGATTTGAGCGCCTTTCATTTTCATAAACTTTCGTCCTTCTTACTTTATAGTCTCAGCCGTCATAAGGCGGTTGACCGCGCTAACGAGGGCCTTTATCGATGAGATGATGATATCGCGGCTTATGCCGACGCCCCACTCCATCCTGCCCTTGGCGTCCTTGATGCCGACGTAGGATGCGGCGTC
>ONGN01000081.1 GCA_900317385.1 uncultured Eubacteriales bacterium | reverse complement strand
TAGCTGCTCTCCGGCTATCTTGCCGATCGCCGCCTCGTGAACGAGGGCAGCGTCCACGTTTCTCGCCTCGAGGGAGGGGACTGCCAATATCGTGCCCTCGTCCATAATAATCGAATCGCACTCGGTATGTCCCTTGCATGGAGCGGAGCCAATTATGCAGGCGTCGAATTTCTGATACGACTTATCTTTCGCAACGGATCGTGAAACGATGTCGGCACTCGAGCCCTCGCCGAAAAGAGTCACTTTGTAGACGCTTAGGGCTTTTTGCTCGCCGTGGGTCATCAGCCTTTCACGGACGACTAAGCTCGCGTCCTTTTTAAGCTCGGCGACCGTCGTGCGTTCCGTGGAGTCGACGCCCTTTATCTGCGCCATCTCCATCTCCATGGAGCTGCCCTCGTCCATGTAGACCTCAGTCACGGGATTGAGTATGCGTTTTCCCATCCCGTCGCCGGAGCCGTAATGCTTCTCGACGTATTTAACCTTCGCGCCTTTTTCAACGAAAAAGCGGTGTATACCGTCGTGCTGTGAGTCCTGCCCCCCGCAGTTGTCGATACCGCAACCCGCGACTATCGTAACGTCAGCGCCTTCTCCGATATAGAAGTCGTTATATACTGTTTCTTTTATTCCCGTTTCGGATATAACGACCGGTATATGGACGCTTTCGTTTTTCGTACCCGGTTTGATCCTGATATCTATTCCGCTTCCGTCGGGTTTTGACTGAATATCGATATTTGCAGTCGTATTCCGCCCGGCAAGGCTGCTGTTTGCGCGGAAGTTATACGCGCCAATCGGTACCTTGTGAAGGTCGGCGACCTCCGCGATTAGCCGTTTCTGTACCTCTGTAAGCTCTACCATAGTATCGCAGCCCTCCCTTACTTTAGCCTCGCGCAGACGTCCTGCGCGGCTTCCGTGCCGATAAGCGTCGGGAATATCTCATCCTTTGAGCCCTTCGCCGTGATGCGTCCATCCGAGAGAACGGCAATCTCGTCGGCAATATTAAGGATGCGCTCCTGATGCGATATAATGACCATAGAGCTGTCCTTTATATTCTCGCGCAGGGACTGGAAAACGCGGATAAGGTTCTGGAAGCTCCAAAGATCTATTCCCGCTTCCGGCTCGTCAAAAACCGTCAGCCTGCAGTTGCGGGCGAGGACGGTCGCAATCTCGATGCGCTTGAGCTCGCCGCCGGAGAGGGAGGAGTTCGCTTCGCGCATAACGTAATCTCTCGCGCATAGACCGACCTCGGAGAGATAGCCGCAGGCCTCGGAGACCTTGAGCTTGCGCCCGGAGGCGATGCGCAGAAGATCAAATACTTTGATGCCCTTGAAGCGGACGGGCTGCTGAAAGGCAAAACCGACGCCCTTGTTAGCCCGCTCGGTGATGCTGAGCCCGGTGATATCCTCCCCATCGAGCAGGATGCTGCCGGAATCCGGCTTTTCAATGCCGGCTATGAGCCTTGCAAGCGTGGATTTTCCGCTTCCGTTCGGCCCTGTGATAACGACGAGCCTGTTATCCTCAACCGTCAGATCAAGGTCGTGGATTATTTCTTTTCTGCCGCTATTTTCATCGGGGACGGAATAGCAGAGATTTTTTAGTTCGAGCATAGCGTGATCCTCCTTGAACTATGCGCTTTTGTGTGACCGTGCGCAAAGAAAGGATCTAAGCGCTATTGCAAAAATCCGGCGCACATTGTATAATATTATAACAAAAATTAGGAGAAAACACAATGAGGAAGAAAGGATTTCTGAAAATTTCATCGGCTCAGATAATCCCGCTCGGCTTTTTCGCCCTGATCCTTTTTGGAACGGTGATCCTCGCCCTTCCCATTTCGACCGCCCCGGGAGAAAAGACCACGGTGCTGACGGCGCTCTTCACCTCGACGACTTCGGTCTGCGTCACCGGACTCGTCGTAGTCGACACGTTTTCACACTGGAGCGTATTCGGCCAGGCCGTGATACTGCTTCTGATCCAGCTCGGCGGTCTCGGCGTGATAACCATATACTCGGCGTTTATTTTAAAACTTCGCAAGAAGATGAGCCTCAAGGATCAGATACTATTGATGGACGCCTTCAATCTCTCGACTCCGGACGGGCTGTTCGGCTTTTTGGGCAGGGTGCTGAGAGGCACGTTTCTCGTGGAAGGCGCGGGAGCTCTTCTCTATCTGCCCGCCTTTATCCCGCGCTTCGGCCTTGTAAAGGGGATATGGGTATCCGTTTTTACGTCGATTTCGGCGTTCTGCAACGCGGGCATAGATATCATCGGGCCGAACAGCCTGATGGACTACGTCTCCGATCCCCTCGTTCTGATAACAACGATGCTGCTCATTGTCATCGGCGGCATCGGCTTCATCGTTTGGTTCGATATCACCGCCTGCCTCAGGCGGGGGGCGAAGAAGCGCCTAAGCGAGCACACGAAGCTCGTGCTGTCCGTGACACTCGCGCTTATCATGACAGGAGCTGCCTGTATTTTCGTCCTTGAGCATGACAATCCGGCTACGCTCGGCAAAATGGGCCTCGGCGACAAGATACTGAACAGCCTTTTCCAATCCGTGACCTTCAGGACCGCGGGCTTCGCCTCGTTCAGCCAAAAGGGGCTCACCGAGTCCTCGGCCTTCATCGGTCTCACGCTGATGTTCATCGGCGGCTCTCCTGTCGGCACGGCGGGCGGTATAAAGACCGTCACGTTTTACGTTATACTGAAAAACGCCGTATCGTTTATTCTGAACAGAAATGAGACCGTAATTCTGAACAGAAGGGTGAACAGAAGCTTCGTGCAGGAGGCTACGGCTATCATGACGGTGAGCCTTTCCGTCGCCCTCGTGTTCACGGTGCTTCTTTGCGCAACGAATCACGTTTCGATAACCGACGGAGCCTATGAGATCTTCAGCGCGACGGCGACGGTAGGACTTTCCCGCGAGCTGACGCCGCACGTCGACCGGTTCGGCAGGGTCGCGATAATTATTTGTATGTATTTAGGCAGGATCGGGCCGATTTCCCTCGCCCTCTTCTTCAGAATGAGGCACAGCCCGAAAAACAGCGTAAGCGCTGCCGAGGGAAAATTCATAGTGGGGTGAGCTGAATGAAAAAATCAGTTGCAATACTCGGACTCGGGACCTTTGGAAAATATCTCGCCGAGGAGTTTTTCGAGAGCGGAGCCGACGTGCTCATAGCCGACAACAACGAGGAGACGGTGGCGCAGCTTTCCGATAAGGTGGAATACGCCATGACGGCGGATCTGACCGACCCGGAGGCGATAAAGGGCCTCGGCATCGAGCATATGGATATGGTGATCGTCTCCATGAGCCAGAGCCTTGAGCCGAGCATAATGTGCGTTATGCTGGCAAAGGAACTCGGAGTGCCGTACGTTATCGCGAAGGCGAGCAACAGCCGAATGGCGGATATTTTGAAAAAAATAGGCGCCGACGAGGTTATAAACATCGAGGAGGACGCCGCTTTCAGAACGGTCAGAAGGCTCATGAGCGACGATTTCCTTGACTATTTCGACCTTGGGAGCGAGCTGTGCGTCGTTGAGATCCATCCGAAGCCCGATTGGGTGGGGCAGACGCTGAGGCAGCTCCACCTCCGCGAGAGACTAAATATCAACGTGGTGGCGAGGAAGGACGAAGAGCTCCGATCCGAGCTCATAGACCCGAACGAGCCGCTGAGAGCGCAGGACCGCCTCATAGTAGTGGCGGAGAAAGCGGATATCAGCAAACTCGGATAAAAAACGGCTGCGAAGTTTTTGGACTTCGCAGCCGCATTTTTTTATTTTCTGACCTTGCCGGAAAGACTTTTCCAGGTCTCAGGGTAGAAGAGGAGGACGAGAGGGAAGAGCTCGAGCCTTCCCGCGAGCATATCGAACATCAAAACGAACTTCGAGAGATCGGAGAACAAATCGTAGTTTTTTATCGGACCTACGAGGCTGAGACCGGGACCGATATTGTTTATCGTCGCGGCGACGGCGGTGAAATTCGTTATCAGATCCTGACCGTCGAGACTTACGACGATCACCGAAACGGCAAAGATGATTATGAAAAACGCGAAATAGACGAGAATAGAGCGCATCGAGCTCTCGTCAAGGGCTTTCCCGTCAAGCCGCGCCTTGCGCACGCTTTTCGGATGGACGTACATATGCAGCTCGTTGAGCCCCGCTTTCAGTACGGCGACGATTCTCGAAACCTTTATGCCTCCGCCGGTGGATCCGGCGCAGGCACCGATGAACATCAAAACGACGAGCAGCGTCTTGGACA
This sequence comes from uncultured Eubacteriales bacterium, assembly GCA_900317385.1. Classification (GTDB taxonomy): domain Bacteria; phylum Bacillota; class Clostridia; order Oscillospirales; family Oscillospiraceae; genus RUG626. The sequence goes on along the minus strand of ONGN01000081.1, from coordinate 1,780 downwards.
GGGAAGGCCAGAGATCAAAGTTTACCGTTGAGAAACCGGTGGTGGTGATTATCGAGCCGACCTGGAAGGCGGCGTCCCTCAAATTCGTGCCGAACGACGCCGAGATCTTGCGAAGATCCAGTACGATAATGGCGATCGCGACTAAGATTATCCCGAGGTACCAGCGCACCTCATCCATACCGAAGGCCTGCTTGAACTTCTTGAGGAGAAGAAGGTAGTACGCGTTGAAGTTTACGCCGAAGAGGATCATAAAAATCGTTACGACCCATTGGAGAAACGGGGCGTAATCAGCCATGCTCGAGGCCTTGACACCAAAGCCGCCGGTTCCCGCCGTGCCGAAGGCGGTGCATACGGAGTCGAAAAAGGGCATACCGCCGAGAACGAGGATAAGTATCATCGTTACCGTCAGCGCGGTGTAGATCATATAGAGTATCATCGCCGTATGACGCGCCTTAGGAACGAGCTTTCCGACCGAGGGACCCGGGCTTTCCGCCCGCATCAGGTTCATCTGACTGCCGCCCGTCATTGAAATTATCGCCAGAAGGAAAACGAGAATGCCCATTCCGCCTATCCAGTGGGTGAAGCTCCGCCAGAACAGCATACAGTGGGAGAGAGCCTCCACGTCGTCAATAACGCTCGCTCCCGTTGTGGTAAAGCCCGACACGGTCTCAAAAAGGGCGTTGACGAAATTCGGAATAGCCCCGGAGAGAAAGAAGGGGAGAGCACCGATAAGGCTCATTATTATCCAGCTCAGTCCGGTAGCGACGCAGCCCTCCTTGAGGTAGAAAACCGTGTCCTCAGACTTCAGCGAGCGGAGAGCAAGGCCGATGAGACCTGCCCCGAGCAGGACTGCAAGAAACCAGATGCATTCCGGCTCCCTGTAAATGAGACCGACGATGAAGGGGAGAACCATGAGCGCGGCCACTATCGTCATAACGTGGCCGAGAATGTAAACGATCATTCGTCTGTTCACGGCGTCACCCCAGTATGTCTCTTATATCGTGAAGCCCGGTGTTCGTAGTTACTACGACGACGGTATCTCCGGCGCTGATGCAGTCGCCGCCGCCGGGGACGATCGCTTTGCCCAGGTGGTTTATAGAGGCGATTATCAGATTGTCCTTCGTCTTAAGATCTTTGAGCGGGATATTGGTGACGCCGTCGACCTCGCCAACCTTAAATTCAATGGCCTCCGCCCGCGAATCGAAAAGATGGTAAAGCGTCTCGATACCGCTGCCTATGGATGCCTTTTTTGCCCTGACGTAGGCTATTATGGCCTCGGAGGTGATATACTTGGGATAGACCACGCTTCCGAGGTCGAGACCCTGGATAACGTTTCGGAAGTTTATCCTGTTTATCTTCGTGATCGCCTTTGCCCCGGAGACCTCGCGGGCGTAGAGGGTGAGGAGTATGTTCTCCTCGTCCATCCCGGTGAGCGGAACGAAGGCGTCAGCCGTGCGGATTCCCTCTTCCTGCAATATGTCCTCGTCGCTCCCGTTGCCGTTTATTATTATCGCGTCGGGAATAAGGTTTTCAAGCTCCTCGCAGCGGGCGCGGTTCGTCTCGATTATCTTCACCGTCTTGCCCATGGCGATAAGCTGACGGGCAAGGTAGTAGGCGGCTTTTCCTCCGCCGATTATCATTACCCTGCCTATCTTTCCGGAGCGAAGCCCGATGCTGTCGAAAAACGTGGCCGCCGCTCTCGCGGAGGCGACGAAGGTCACGGTGTCCCCGGCGCTCAGGGTAAAGCTTCCGTCGGGTATATATACCTCGCCGCCGCGCT
>ONGN01000111.1 GCA_900317385.1 uncultured Eubacteriales bacterium | reverse complement strand
AGCGGCGAGAAAAACGATTAGAATAAAAATATAATAGCCGCTGTGCGGATATTATATCACAAAAAAATCCAGAGAGATATATAACGAATTCCGAAGAGCGGCAAAACCTTTACCTTTGAAAACATTGTAGATATGCTCATAGACTCTCGCGATTGAATCTGCTGGTAAATTTATTCAACCTACAGGTTGACTTTTGGCGTCCGATATGCTATACTGCCCTTGACCGTAAGGTTAACGAGAAAAAGGAGGAACGCCCCATGTTGACAAGTATAGGAAAATTCCTAAAGAAGCTGCGGGTTGATCGCGGAGAAATATTGAAAGATATGGCCGATAAGTTAGAAGTAACGGTATCTTTCCTGTCTGCGGTTGAAAACGGAAAGAAACATATGCCTGCAGCATGGAACGGTAAGATCTGTAGTCTGTATGATCTAAGTGAAGAACAGAAGTACGAATTCACTACTGCTATTGCTGAAACAGAAGATGCCATAGAAATGAATCTGGTCAGCGCAAATCTGGGAAGACGTGAACTGGCTGTTTCATTTGCCCGCCGTTTTAGCACCATTGACGATACACAGGTTGAAGAGATCCGCAGAATCCTTCAGAGAGGTGACAAGAAATGAACTGTTATAAGGCTGATCCTGTCTCAAGAGAGGGTATTCGGCGGTTTATCCGGGATCTAAAAAGAAAAGTTGGATTGGAATACGAGCTATACTTTCCGATCCTGCCTTTCGTAGAAAATGTACTCCCGCTGCTGATACCCGACTTTCAGTTTGAAGTCGTACCAGTAGCTGAGATGGGTGGAAAGCATGGAGAAACATATCCAAGCAAAAACATCATGCGAATCCGCGAAGATGTTTACCTTCGCGCTGCCGCTGGAGAAGGACGTGACAGGCTTACAATAGCGCATGAAGTCGGGCATTTATTCATGCACGAGGATGACTCTATTGCATTATGTCGGCTGGCACCAGATGAGCAATTGAAGCCCTTTGAAGATCCCGAATGGCAGGCTGATGCATTTGGTGGTGAACTTCTGGCTTCTTCTTATCTCATAAAAGGAATGACCGAACGTGAGGTGCAAGAAAAATGCGGCGTGTCATCATCAGCGGCACACGTTCAGCTAAGGGCTCTGGGCCATTAATCATAGAGGAGGTGAGGCCATTGTTTGCATAAAAAAAAGCACCGCATTGATTGTTGGCGCAACCACTGCAGTGCTCTGTTCCGAATATCTCTATTCGTGTTAGCAGCCCATAGGGATTCCGGAGGCTCAACCTCAGGGTAAAATACTTAAGACTCGTTACCCTGTTGTATGAGCATAGATGCCGAAAACTGGCATCGGAAAGGGTTACCTATGATTAAAGGTTTAACCGAATACGATAAGTATAAAGTTGTGCGTCCCATTTTGGGCGATTGCGAGTATGACGCATATGAAATGCCGATCGTAAGAAAGACGCCCGTTGATACTATTGACTGGGATAAGCTCAAGGTAATTGGTATTCAGAATGCTTCTGCCAAAACATCGAGTAAGGATACGCTTGTGCTGATGTTTAACTACGACAAGCGGCTATTAGCACTTTGGAACGACCCCTTAAAAAAGATCGCTCTGTTTCAGGGATTTGCTGCGGTAGGAACCCCCGACTTCAGTATTTATCCTACGATGAATGTTAACGAGATTCGGCATAACATCTATATGTCCAGGTGGCTCGGTGTAACATGGCAAAACTATAACTGCCTTACTATACCGACCGTTGGATGGGCTCTTCCGGATACATATGATCTCTGCTTCAGCGGAATAGAGCATGGCTCCATAGTAATAATATCTACCTTGGGCTGTCAGAACCGTACCGAGGACTTCCTGAATGGGTTCAATGAAATGCGTTCTCGGCTTGATCCACCTCTCGTCATTGTTTTCGGCGATATGATTGATGGAATGACCGGTACCTTTATCAACTTCCGATACACTGATTGTTTCTGCCGAAGAAGCAAGTATGAGCAGTTACATATCGATGGTGTTTCTAAAATCTTTACGGTAAAGGGGGTTGCATAAATGGGTTCCAGAGGAGCTTTCTTAGATGTTAATAACGGAGATTTTTCCTTTAAAGAGGGTGGGCAGCATTACAAGTCAATTGGTGTATTAAGCAGCGACCCTAATGTAAAAGTTATTGTTCAGGACACATCAAATGTTAAGGCTCCGGAGTTTTCGCATACTCCCGGAAGAATCTATGCGGTTGTTAAAGACGGATCGCTTAAGCATGTAGCATATTATGATGAAAACCATAATCAGGCCGTAAGTATCGACCTTGCTCATGCCCACAAAGGTGTCCAGCCGCATCGACATGTTTACATGAGCCATGACAAGAATGATCCTGGTGTTCCTCCAACTGCGGCGGAAAAGAAGCTGATTAACAAAATCAAAAAGGAGTTTCACTTAAAATGAGAAAGAATGAATATGTTTCGCTGGATGAATTCCGATCACAGTACATAGGTGTCTGGGCACCATCTGAAGGACATTGGTTAGGCCTTGATTTCTCTTACAAAGGGAATGAATACAGGTTTCAAACCGGCTCTATGTATGCGGCAGAAGACACGATCTTGCCTGATGGACGGGCAGCCGTTTATGGGCTGTATCACAAAAACAATGACATAAAAGCATCTCAAGCGTATGACCTTCTTGCAGAATTTGCCACAATGGATGATGTGCTCATAAGCACCTGCATTGATGGAAGGCCTTTTGCAGAAGTCATTATGGACGATGATACTGAACTGTTGGGACAGGACTAACGCGTTATAGTATGTATCAGGGCATCAGCAGGTACCTGTCTGGTGCCCTTCTTTTTTCTTTGATTCAGCTGGCCTTCAACTCCCGGAGATCGATCTGCCGGAGTGCAGCGATGTCCTGCTTCTGGATAAACCTCGCCGCAAGCTTCATCCGTTTATCCTGGAATTCACGCATGACCTGCTTCCTGTTATCCCCGAAATGAATCACGCATTCCATATCCCTGTAACGATTGTCTTTCAGCAAAGGCATCACCTCCCTGGCTCCAGCTCATGGAGCTTGTCCGGGGAGCTTCTATCGGCATAGGCTGCCAGCACCTCCGGCGGGATCCGTTCCAGAAGGGAAACAGCTTCCTCGTAGTCATGCTGCAGCTTCAGATCTGCCGTTCTCTTCAGGACCTTTCCTGCTGGGATTCCTTCAGTTCGGCGGACAATGTTTCATTTTGCAGCTCAAGAGCTGTGTTTTCGGCCTTCATGGAGCCGAACCTTGTTTGCCGCATACAGGTCGCTGGTCGCGACCTTGCTGTCTTCGTGAAACGTAAGATACCCTTCGGATGCCAGGAACTCCAGGATGTTGTTGGCGTCCTTCACAATAGCGGACGATATTTTCCTCCCTCGTGCCGCTGCCGCCCGCGAGATGCGAGGCGAATCGCCTCACCCCGTCGAGCCCCTTTCTTATCGTATCGAGGTAGCCGTTTTTTCATAGTAATTCCTGCTCATAGTATTTTCTGTCCTCATCCTTGAATAGAGCCATTCCGTCACGGTTTTGACCGCGATCTCGGCGGCGCGTTCGTTCGGGAAGCGGAAAACCCCGGTGGAAATGCAGCAGAATGCGACTGTCCTGAGTCCGTTTTCCGCGCATAGGTCGAGCGTATTGCGGTAGCAGTCAGCTAAAAGCCGCTCGTGCTCCGGCGTCAGCCTGCCTGCAACTATGGGCCCGACGATATGGACCACCTTCTTCGCGGGCAGGTTAAACCCGTCCGTCAGCATCGGAACGGCGGTCGGCTGCTCGTAGGCGGGCCCGTACTTTCCGCGCAGAAGCTTCATCTGCCGGTCGCACTCACAGCGGAGCTGTACCCCGGCGAAGGTGTGGATGCAGTTATCAATGCAGGTGTGCATCGGGGCAAAGCAGCCGAGCATTTGTGAGTTTGCCGCGTTCACGATGGCGTCGACCGCGAGCCTCGTTATATCCCCCTGCCAGATAGAGACTCCGTCCCTGACGGTCGGTATCTCGTCCGCCGTCACAACGCCGGTTTCCTTCGCCCTCTCGGCAAGGTACTCGTCCTGTACGCGGAGCACCTCATCCGGAAGTCTTTTCGGCATCCTGATATTCATAAGCGAACGGAGAAGCACCCGCTTATCTCTATCGTCTCTCGGCGTCTCAATGTTCCGATACTCCGCTGAATCCTCCTTAAACGCCTCGACAAGATAAGAGAGCCTCTCCGACTGCGTATTAAACGTTTTCATCTCTCCGCCTCCTGTTCTATGCCTAAGTATCGCTGTTTGATATATGCCAATGGTGACATTGAATCACTCAGACTTTTCTCACGAGGGTGAAGGTCTTTATAAACTTCCCTCCGTTTTCGGGGTACTCTCGCACGTAGATGCGGTAGTTTATGACCGAGGCGAGGGAACCGATGAGAGAGCAGAGTCCCGCCGTGTCCGCACCGTAGATAAGTCCGGCGAAGTTTTCGCTAAAGGGATAGAGCACGATAGTCGCGGGCACGTTAGATATTATCTGACTTAGGCCTATCGACCACCAGTATTCCCTTCCGGCTACGCTCTTCTGCAGGAAGGCGGCGACGGCAGGGTTGTTGGCTATCGACGAAGAGAAGAGGAAGAAGCAGAGGAAGGTGACAAGAAGGACGTAGTCCACCCTGAGAAACAGCTTTATATCCGCTATCGCGGCGCCGATAAGGACGATTGCCAAAGCGTAAGGCCAGAGTGAGGTGCGCGTAACGATAACAGTGAGCACGACGGCAAAAAGAGCGAGATAAGCCCCTCTGCGCGGTGTGAGCCTCCAGTTCTCCCCCCCTTTGCCGTTATCCTCCTCGGGCGCGGCGCTCTCGCGCGGGTCTTTTCTATAAAGAAAAAAGATGAAAGCGACGAGGAGAACGGCGCTCATAACGCAGAGCGGCGACATATGGAGCATAAACCTTCCGAGGCTCGCTTCCGCCTTGCCGTACAGGAAGAGATTCTGCGGGCTTCCGAAGGGCATAAGGAGCGAGCCGCGTATCGCGGCGATGTTCTCCATTGAGATCACGGGCAGGATGTACTTCTCCTTGCCAGCGGCGCGGAACAGGGTTATGGTCAGCGGCACGAAGATGAGAAGTGAGACGTCGTTCGTGACGAACATAGATGAGAAGAACACACCGAACACTAAAAAGAGCGTCAGCGAGGTCATCCTCCCGAGCTTTGAGCCGAGCCTCACGACCGGGTAGAGCACGTTTTCCTTTTTGAAGCCCTCGAGCACCGTCAGCATCATAAGAAGGGTGCCGAGGGTGCGCCAATCTATGCCGCCGATGAGCTCAAGGGACGGCGGCGTTATTATGAAGCCTATTGCCGCCGCGAGCAGCGAAAGGGCGAGCATAGGCTCTTTCTTGATAAACGCTATGGCTTTCATTTCTTCTCTCCCTCAAGAATACATACTCCGAAGGGCTCGAGGGCGCCGGAAAAGCTTTTCCCGGTCATCATATCGCGCCCGCCCTTCTCAGGCACGGAGATGTCGCAGTCGCGCATATTGAAGTATGCCGTGAAATCCCCGCCGCGCATTATAAGAAGCCCGCGCTCATCGTCGGCAGAAAGCTCGGCGAAGCGGCTCAAAAGCTCCGGGCAGGCTTTGCGGACTCGGATAAGCTCTCTGTACCAGGCATACATATCCTTATCCTGGCGGTTTTCGTCCCAAAGCATCCCGCGGCGGCAGTCCGGGTCTTTTCCGCCGTCCATCCCGTATTCGTCTCCGTAGTAGATAAACGGGCTTCCGGGTAAGAGCATTTGGATCGCTATGGCGAGCTTCATCCGCCTTTTGTCGCCCCCGCAGACGTGCAGCAGTCTCGGCGTGTCGTGGCTGCCCAAAAGGTTCCACAAAAGCGGCTGCACCTTCGGGTGGAGCCTGCCCCGGAGTCTATTTAAGTCGTTTGCAATGCGTGACGGCGCTTCTGCGCCGCTCACAGCGCCCGTTACCGCGCGGTAGAACTGGTAGTTCATAATGCTGTCCCACTCGTCGCCGCCGAGGAAGTCGGGGGCGTAGTGCCAGACCTCGCCGACCAAAAGGGCGTCGGGGAACTCGGCTCTTATCGCACTGCGGAAGTCCTTCCAGAACTTATGTCCTATCTCGTCGGCAACGTCGAGGCGCCAGCCGTCGATATTGGCGCGGCGCATCCAGTATAGGGCGACGTCGATAAAGTACCGCGCCGTCTCGGGGTTACCCTGATTGAGCTTCGGCATACCGCCGTAATATCCGAAGGTGAGATAGTTCGGCTTCACGCCCCAGCCGGAGCGGACGGGAAAGCCCTCGACGTAGTACCAGTCGAGATATTTCGACTTTTCACCGTTTTTCTTTACGTCCTCGAAGGCGAAAAACTCGGTCGAGGTGTGGTTGAACACCCCGTCGAGGATAACGCGAAGCCCGAGGCCGTGCGCCCTGTCCACGAGGTTTATAAGGTCCTCCTCAGTGCCGAACGATGGGTCTATCTGATAGTAGTCCACCGTATCGTATTTATGCGTCGTGTTCGCCTTGAAGATAGGCGTTAAGTAGAGTATATCGGCGCCGAGGTCTTTTATGTGCCCGAGCTTTTCACAAAGCCCGGGAAGGTCGCCGCCTATCTCGTCCTTCGAGGTTATCGGCGCCTTGTACCACTTCTTATCCGAAACGGGCTTTGATGCGGCGAAGCGGGCGGGAAACACCTGGTAGACTATCGCGTTTTCCGCCCATTCGGGGGTCATAAACCGCCCCTCCTCCCGCAGCGCCTGCGGAAGGTCGTACATCTCGTTGATATCGTCCGGCTCAGAGTCCACAAACCTGTCGCAGGAGAGATAAGCGGTTTTTCCCTCCCCGTCCAGAAGCTCGAACCAGTACCGCAGGCAGATGACGTTAAACTCTATCTCCGCCTCCCAATAGTCCGAGACTGCGTCGGCGGCGCAAAGCCGCATCGGTGCCTGCCTGCGGGAATCAAAAAATCTAAGCGGCATGTATTTATCCTGCCAGTGGAGCGTAACGCTCTCAAGGTCGCCCTTAGCGCTTCTGAGGCGAACAAGAAATCGCCCCGGCGAAAGACATATGGCGTCCCGCCCCGTAGCCTCGTGGCTTATGGCTGAGTAGTTCATATCTTAACCCCCGTTGTGTGGATTTGGTAATAATATAGCGGAAATCAGTCAAAATGGCAACGGGTATTCGTTGAATTCACCTTCACAAATACCCATACCAAAACAGCAGCCCATCCTTAACGGATTACGGCGGTGGATTCGCCCGCCTGCGGGCGGGCGAATTCACCTTCCTTCCAAACATCAAAATATCCCGCAGGCCCATAAGGGTCTGCGGGATATTTGTCTATGGTGTACGGAAAAGATGGATTTGCGTTTTTGACAGATGGATTCGAAC
>ONGN01000074.1 GCA_900317385.1 uncultured Eubacteriales bacterium | reverse complement strand
GCTGCTTGACTGCAGCATACCGAGAAAGAGGCTCGCCGCCTGCCCGCTCGCCTTCGGCGAGGTGGGCGTTAAGGCGAGGGTAAAGGGCGTTCTGAACTACAAAAAGCCCGCATTTTGGATCGTTCTTGCCGCAATAATCGTGTGCGTCGGCCTTGCGGTCTTCCTGATGACTGATCCTGCCTCGAGCGATGTGGGAGCACCGGAAGGCCATTGGGTCGGGCGGCCCAGCCTCGTATTGAACGGAACACATTATATTAACCCGTATAAGCCGGAATCGTCGCTTCCGCACGGCTATTACTACGCCGGAGTGCTGACGCCGGAGCAGGCAAATGATGTGGGAATAGAGGGGACAGAGTATTTTATAAATCCCGACGAGCCGGACGATTTTTATACCTATCAGTACACCGGAACCCCGTTCAGTATTGACGAAGTGGATTCAGAGCACAGGACCTGGCAGTATATCCGCTGGATCAGACAAGATTTGGAAGCCCTGAAGTCAGAAAGACTAACGCTGGACGACGTGCGCTGGCTGTCGAAGAAGGGAGACGAGCTCTCCCGGAAGGTTTTTGACCGGTATATCTGCGAAGAGAGCAGAACAATTGCGAGATACCCCATCGACACGATCTTTGATTTCGTGATAGAAGCAGCCTCGATAAATGAGGAGCCTGAGCATTTCTATCTCAGAAACAGGGAAAACGGAGATACGGTCGATATCCGCACGCACGACGTGGAGGCGTTTATAAAAGCCTATTCGTAAATTTATAGCAGCAGACAGCTTTTTGCGCCGTCTGCTGTTTTTTAGCAAATAAAGGTTGACAAGTGTTATCCGCTGTGCTACCATACAGATAACAGCTGTTATCCAATTTAACGTGTGAGGTGATTCCTATGGACAAGATATCCCTGTCTGACGGTGAATGGAAGCTTATGAACCTTCTGTGGGATAAGAGCCCGCTTACGATCGGCAATATGGTAGACGCTCTGCGCGACGATACCGGTTGGACGAAGGCGACGGTCAACATTATGCTTAATCGCCTCTCTGACAAGGGGGCGGTGAGAATAGATTCCTCGCTGACGCGCAAGCAGTTTTACCCTCTGCTTGAGAGGGACGACGCGGTGCGGCAGGAGGCGCGGAATACGCTCTCAAAGATAAGAACGTCCGGGCTCGGCCTTTTGGTGAACACAATGGCGAGGGAGAGCGACCTTAGCGATGAGGAGATAGAGGAGCTTTACCGCATACTTAAGGAGGGGCGTGAAGCAAAATGACAAACACTGCGTGGATAATATCCTCCTGCGTGCTGATCCTTGCGGTGATTGGAGTACGGGCGGTATTCGGAAAGCGCATGAGGCCGGGGCTCAGATACGCCCTATGGGGTCTCGTGCTCTTGCGGCTGCTGTACCCGGGCTCGGTGCTTTCAAGCCCGATCAGCGTACAGAACATAGCGCGGCAGACGAGCGTTACAAGAGTTGAGACAGCAGCCCGGTATACTGCGCCCGCCTCTGAAACGAAAATACCGGAACCGGCGGAAAGCCGCGGGACGGTCACCGAGCACCATACCGTAACGGTGAAAGAGGAGGAGCGCGTTGACGCTCCAAAAGCGGAAGCAAAACCCGCCGATATCGTGAAAACGGTATGGATAGCCGCAGCCGTTTTCTTCTTCGTATCAAACCTTCGATTTTACCTCAAGCTTCGCAGGCGGCGCAAGCTTGTAAGCGCGGAATGCCCGCTTAGGGTGTACTCTGTAGATAATCTCGCGTCCTCGTGCCTCTTCGGGAACGCGGTATACGTCTCGTCTGAGACGGCGAAGGACGGAGAGAAGCTGAAGCACGTTCTGGCGCACGAGCTGAGCCATTACCGCCACGGCGACCACGTTTGGACGCTCCTTCGCAGCGCTGCGCTGGTGATCCACTGGTACAATCCGCTCGTGTGGTGGGCAGCGGCGCTCTCCCGCCAGGACAGTGAGCTCTGCGCCGACGCGGGAGCGCTGAAGCGCCTGGGCGAGGAAGAGAGGGAGAAGTACGGCTCGACGCTCATAGAGCTTTCCGCGGGCAGAGCGGCGAGAGTATCGCTCCTCTGCACTGCTACGACAATGACGAACGGAAAAAGATCGCTGAAGGAGAGAGTGACGATGATAGCCCGCCGCCCGCGAATGACGGTCGCGGTAGTGTTGGCGGTGGCGATAGTCTTATCCGTTGCGGCTGGCTGCGCGTTTACGGGAGCAAAAGAGGAGCAGAAAGAGCCGGAAGAGACTGCTGATTCTACACCGGAGCCCGAGCCGGAACCCGAACCGGAGCCTGAGCCTGAGCCGGAACCTGAGCCGGAACCGCTGCCGCTGCCCCCAGTGCCCGATCTTGAGTTTCCTGAAGATGCGGTAGAACTCCTGATTTATGAAGCAGCGGAGGGACTTTTCGGGTCGGATAAGCGGCAAGGCTCGGCTTTCACTCTAACGATGACGGATTCAGAGGAGAACAGACAGGAAGTGTACGAGCTCCACGGCAGGAGATGGGCTTCGGGTATGGGCTGCCCTGTGGCGGATAAGCTTCTATGGGATTCGATCTACACCGTGACGGATTCCGCCCAAGGAAGCGGGCGCTTTACGTTCCTTGCGGAAAATGAGGACTACGCCATAGAGGCGCATTCAGGTGAAAACAGCCTCAGAATAAGGATCAGAGATACGGAATTCTTCTTCGCCGATGAAGTTAACCCGTCAAGAGAATGGGGAACTCTGGGCTCTTACACGTTTGGCGCGCTGTGTCAGATGGTTGCACAGCCTGCAGAGCAGGAATATGGTGTGACAGTACCCGCTTCGGTAGAGGATCCGGAGGAGGCCGTGAGGCTATTGGCGGAGGGCTGGGCGGCAAGATCCGCCGACCGACCCGCATGGGCGCTCTACAGAGCCGAAAGAGCGCTGCCGGGGACGTGGACAATTCTCACGGAGACGCACAGGGGAGCGGAAGTCAGCTTCAGCTTCGGAACATATATCGAGGTGACTGAGGAAGAGAGAACTGACTGGGATACAGGCCCGGGACTTCCCGATCAGATATCCGGCGGCGAGTACGACGGAATGTTCCTGTGGGGCATCGGCGCCGACGCCGTCCGAGACGAAGACGGAACGTGGCGCATAGGCGGTATGTGGACGGGATTCTGATGCCCTATAAATAAAATGAAAAACCCTTCGCTGCAAATATGCGGCGAAGGGTTTAACTATGCTGAGAGCCTTTTTACCTCTCCATATACGCGCAGAGAAGGTTGAAAGTATTGCGCAGGCCGTCGATATGGGTGCGCTCGTAGCCGTGGCTGTTTGCAGTGCCGAAGCCGATGGCGGCATGGCGCACGTCGTAGCCCGCGACGAGGCTGGTGTCGCAGTCCGTGCCGTAATGCGGGGTAAAGATATCCATAACGTAATCTGCGCCGATGGCGGCGGCGGTGTCGCGCAGTTCTCCCGTCATTGCGACGTGGTAGGGATAGCGGGAGTCCTTTGCGAAGATGGAGACCCTGCGCTCGTCGGAGTTCTGCACGGGGCCCGTCGGCGCTATATCGACGGCGAGTATATCGCGGGTATCCGCGGGAAGCCATGAGGTGCCGTGACCGATCTCCTCGTAAACGGCGAAGTAGGCGTAGACCTTGCGCGAGAGCTTGAGCCTGCCCTCGGCTATCTCGCGCATGGCGGCAAAGAGAACGGCAGCGGCCGCCTTATCATCGACAAAGCGGGATTTTATATAGCCGTTAGATATTGTGAAGCGGGGCTCGAGGGCGATGATATCTCCGGTCTCTACCCCGAGGCCGCGGGTCTCCTCCGCCGTTCTGACGTTCTCGTCCAAAACGACGCAGACGTTCGTGCGGAAGTCGGGGAGAACGGTTCTCGTCTCCTCCTCGGTAACGTGTATGGAATTCGGCGTGCGGCAGACCGTGCCGGTATATACCTTGCCCGAATGGGTATAGACGCGGACGTTCTCTGTAACGCAGTAGAAGGGATAGAGCCCGCCGACGGGGCAGAGGTTAAGCGTGCCGTCCGCGTTTATATGCCGCACCATAAGCCCGATATCGTCAAGATGTGCGGTGACGACAAGAGGCTCGCCCTCGCCGCCGAGCTCGGCTATCACGCCGCCCTTGTGCGTGACCGTATAGGGAAAGCCCAGCTCCTCGATCATAGATATTGCAAGACGCTGGATCTCCTCGTACTGACCCGTCGTGCTGTCAACGGCAATAAGCTTTTTGAACGTTTCAAGGCAGTATTCTTCATCAAAACGGTACATAAAAATCACGTTCCTTTCGCCCGGAATTTCTTACTATGCTATCACAATGCGCGGAAAAAGTAAATACCAATCTTGACAATGACAAGATTGGACTGTATAATCTTAACGGTGGTAAGATAGGAGGGACGTTATGAATAAACCGTATCATCACGGAGATCTGAGAAAGACGCTTATAGAAACGGGCATAGAATTTATAAATAAGTTCGGAGAGGAAAAACTCTCACTGCGCGAAATCGCCGCAAAGTGCGGAGTGAGCAATGCGGCGCCATATGCGCACTTTAAGGGTAAAGACGATTTTATAAATGCTATGCAGAGTTACGTTATGGAGTCCTTTATGGATACGCTTGGAAAATGTGCTGATGAATGCAGGGACGATACGCAGATACTTTCCGAACTTGGCGTATGCTATGTAATGTATTTTTATCACAATCCGCTTTATTTTGATTTTTTGTTTTCAAGGAAAAACATTCGCATTAGGCTTTCTGATGAAAATAACGACAATCCTCCGTTTGAGTTTTTCAGAAGAACAGCGGAAAGAGCGCTGGGAAAAATGAGAATGCCGGAAAAAGATATACGGTATAAGACCTTGGCGATGTGGTCGATGGTTCACGGACTTTCATCAATATCGGCTATGCCGGATATTGACGTAGACTGGGAGTCGGAGATAAGGGAGATCATTAATTCCGTTGATATTTCAGCGACATAATTTAGGAGAGTGGAGATATATGCTTGGTATTTATTTGAGCGGGACGGGAAACACAAAGCACTGCATTGAGAAATTTGTACAGCTGCTTGATAAATCCGCAAAGACTCTGCCTTTGGAAAATGAGAACGTGGTTGATGAAATAAAAAACAGCGATACAATTATTTTGGGATATCCTACCCAGTTTTCAAACGCACCTGTTATGGTAAGGAGCTTCATTAAAGCTAATGACATATGGAAAGACAAGAGAGTTTTGTGCGTCACGACGATGGGCGCTTTCAGCGGCGACGGGGCGGGCTGTACCGCAAGGCTTTTGAAGAAAAAAGGAGCTGTAATCCTGGGCGGCTTGCAAATTCATATGCCTGATTCCGTATGCGATAGTAAACTGTTAAAAAAGACGGCTGAAGAAAACAGAAAAATAGTTATTGAAGCCGATAAAAAGATAGAAAAGACAGCGCACGATATTCAAAACGGTAAATATCCGAAAGAGGGCGTCAGTTTCTTTTCTCATATTATCGGTCTTATGGGCCAACGGCTGTGGTTTTACGGAAAAACAAGCCGTTATTCGGATAAATTGAAAATAAGCGAAAGCTGCATCGGCTGCGGCTTGTGCAGTCAGCTTTGCCCAATGAAGAATATCGAGATCATTAATAAAAAAGCGACCCCGGGCGGCAGGTGCACGATGTGCTATCGCTGTATCAGCAGTTGCCCCCAAAAAGCAATCACGCTGCTTGGGAAAACCGTACAGGAGCAGTGTCAGTTCGATAATTACGCCACCGGGAATACTGAAAAGGGCGGGACTATATGACAAACGGGGAAATACTTGAAATTGCCCTCAGGCAGTCGTCTTATGACTGCGGCTGCAGAGCTGATGACTTTTTATCCGAGCAGAATACCGTAGCTTTATCAAAAGCCGATCCGAGGGCGAGGAAGTACGTTCCGCTTCCGTTGGAGTGCGACCTCGTCTCATACGGAGGCGGCGTCGTGGCGCAGGTGAGCGAGAGAACGCGCCCTAATGTGACGGAATACCTGAACAGGTTCCACGGTTACCGCGCTTTTGAGACTCCGGCGATCAACGCGCTGAACGATTTGCTATTGCCGTTTGATCTCAAGGTATGCTTTATGGCGGAGTATTTTCTGCCCGACGTAACGAAACTCCGGGAGCTCGACTGCGGTTATGAGCTGCGCGTTCTTCAAAAAGCCGACTTCGCGGATCTGTATACGGACGAGTGGACTAACTGCTTTACCTTTAACGCGAGAGAGCGGGACGTTTTAGCCGTAGGAGCTTACGATAACGGCAGACTCGCTGGGCTTGCGGGCTGTTCGGCTGACTGCGAAACTATGTATCAGATCGGCGTTGACGTTCTGCCGGAATACAGGAGAAAAGGAATAGCGTCCGCGGTAACGAGCAGGCTCGCCATCGAGATAACAAAGCTCGGCAAGGTGCCTTTCTACTGCGCCGCCTGGTCGAATATCAGGTCGGTGCGAAATGCCGTAAAAAGCGGCTTTCGCCCCGCGTGGGTGGAGCTCACCGCAAGAGACGAAGGCTTTGTTGAAGGTTTAATAAGATAGCCGAAAAAATGCCCCGCCCTCAGTGAAGAGAGCGGGGCGAGTATTGTTTTGGGAAAAGCCGTTATGCGGCTTCTTCTTCGGCGGCGGGAGCGGTGGTGGTCACGAGCATGGTCCTCGTGGAGGCATCCCAGTCAACTCCGAAGCCGAGGGCTTCGCCGAGGCTGCGGAGACGGAAGAAGTTGTGGCCTCCGAAGGCGTAAGAGGTGATCTCAATGGCCTCGCCGTTAACTTCGATGGTCTTGTTGCTCTTAACGCAGCTTGCGGCCTTGTTCGTGTACTCCTTTGCAAGGTCGGTGGAAAGCGGCTCATAGGCCTCACCGGTGGTGACCTTGATGGTGCGGGTCGCAGCGTCGTAGTCAACGTTGAACTGAGCTCCGGTTCCGGTGAGCAGGGCGGCAAGATCGCGGATCTTGAAGTAGTTCTCGCCGTTGATGTTATAGATCTCAAGCTTGTCCTGGAGCTCTCCGTCGATGCTGAGGTTCTGGGTGGTGAGACGGACTTCGGGGTGATCGGCGTCGATGACGACCTGATCGCCGCGGGTGGCGCCGTACTTCTCCTCGGTGATGGTGCCCTCAAGCACCTCGGTGATGTACTCCATCACGGCCTGATCCATCGGGATTCCGGTGTCGAAGCCGTCGCCGCGGTCATAGGCGGCCTTGAAAGCGTAGTACGTATCGCCGCCGGCGGCGCAGAAGTTATTGGTAACGACTGCGTAAGTGGCGGTCTTGGAGAAGGACTTGCCGTTTATCGTCTTGATTGCGACGCGCTTGATTGCGGAGGGTCCGTAATAGGTGGAGCCGGGATAGGTCTCCTCGTTCGCGGCGTAAGCCTTATAGGTCTTGAGGGTGAACTGGATTCCGGCGGTCTGCGGATATCCGCCGATGGCGCTCGGAGTGCAGAAGGTGGAAGCCTCAAGAGCCTCAAGAAGCTCGGCGCCGGTAACGTAGATAACTGCAACGGTGTTGCCGAAGGGGAGAACGGTGTTGATATCCTTCATGGTGATATCGCCGGCCTCGATGGTGGCGCGGATGCCGCCGCCGTTCGTAATGCCGACAACGTGGTCGGCGTCGACCTTTACGGAGCCCTCAGCCCTGAGAACGCTCCATACCATAGCGTCGGTGATGAGGTCGCCGAGATTGGTCTCCTCGGTGCGGTTGCCGGGAGCCTTGTCGCCGTTGAGGCGGACCTCGGTGGTGGCGAATACGGCGCCGTACTGCTCGTCAACGGCGGTGATGATCTCCTGAGTTATACCGTCGACGGTCTCGTCCTTTTCAAGTCCCTCGGTGCTGACGAGGTAATTGGACTCGATGGCCTTGGTCTCGTCGTCGATGACGATAACGCCGATGTTGGCGAACTTGGTGCCGGTGGACTGGATGGGCTCGCCGTTCTCACCCTCGGTCATAACGGTGTGGGAGTGGCCGTCGATCATAATGTCGATGCCCTCGACCTTCTCGTAAAGGTTGGTGGAGCCGTAACCGTTGGAGAGGGACTCGGCGTCAACGCCAAGGTGAACGATGCCGATAACGAGATCGGCGCCCTCGCCCTTAAGGTCCTCAACGGCGTCGGAAGCGGACTTGTAGAAATCGTCGCCGGTGGCGAAGGTTATAGTCTTGATAAGGCCGGGGTTGACCTTGGTCTGGGTCTCGGGGGTCTCCATGCCGAAGAAGCCGAGCTTAACGCCGGACTTCGTCTCATATACGGCGGAGGCGTCGAACAGAAGCTCGCCGTTCTCATAGACGTCGGCGCAGACGACCTTGAATTCGCCCTTTTCC
>ONGN01000073.1 GCA_900317385.1 uncultured Eubacteriales bacterium | reverse complement strand
ATCTACTGCGCCTCTCAGGCCGACAGTCCCGAGCACTGACTTCGGATCGTAGCATGCTCCTACCAGCTCGAGTCTGTTCGAATCGACGAGGAAGAAGTCAGCGCACTTTCCTGTTTCCACAGAGCCTATCTCTTCATTTCTTCCGAGCAGTCTTGCGGAGCCCATGGTCGCCATTTTGAGAAGATCATAGCCGGTAGGCGCCTCTCTGCTGGAGTTCAGGCGGTGGAGCAGGAATCCGACGCGGAGCTCTTCGAGCATGTCAGATCCGTCATTCGATGCAGATCCGTCAACACCCAGGCCGACAGGGATACCCATCTCAAGCATTTCCGGGATCCTTATCCCGGCTTTTTTAAGCCGCTCGTAGTCGTTTTTCTCTGTCTCGATCTTATTGCCGAACGAATAGTAATCGCAGGGCTCGTGGTGGATCTGCTTTAAAACGAAGCTTCTGCCGTCCCGCTCGGCGAGGTATGAGTACCCGCCTTTTCCGTGACCGAGGAGCCTTAATATCTTATATTCCTTGTCGTTAACACTGACTGTATCGGGCATATCGCACCTCGCGGTCTTAAGATAGAAGTATCCTGTCGTTATCGAGCGCGCGTCCGGCTGCCTCTTTGAACAGGACGAGTAGATCGGAGACCTGAAGCTTCGCTCTCTCCTCCCCCGCCGCGTCGTAAATGACCTTGCCCGCGTTCATCATAAGCGTTCTGTTGCCGAGCTCGAGGGCGGTCTGCATATTATGCGTCACCATAAGGCAGGTTATGCTGTTTTCCTCGACTACCTTCTTCGTGATATCGAGCACCTTTTCAACGGTTGCGGGGTCGAGAGCGGCCGTGTGCTCGTCGAGCAGCAGAAGCTTCGGCGCGTTAAAGGTCGCCATCATAAGCGTCAGCGCCTGGCGCTGACCGCCGGAGAGAAGTCCGACGGGCTGGTGCATCCTGTCCTCAAGGCCCATGCCGAGAAGAGCCAGCCTTTCGCGAAACTCTTCCTTTTCAGACTTTTTCACCATGGAGAGCCAGCCGCCCTTCCCCGCCGCGAGGGCGAGGTTTTCCTCGATAGTCATTCCCGGGGCGCTGCCGCGCATCGGGTCCTGGAAGAGCCTGCCGATGACCTTTGCGCGCTTGTGCTCGGGCTTGAGGGTGACGTCCTCCCCGTCAAGGATTATCGAGCCCGTATCGGTGAAGAATTCACCGGCTATCGCGCCCATTATCGTGCTCTTCCCCGCTCCGTTCGCCCCGATTATCGAGACGAAGTCGCCGCGGTTTATGTGAAGGCTCACGTCGTCAAGCGCGGTCTTCGCGTTCACCGTTCCGGGGTTGAAGGTCTTGGTAACGTGATTGAGCTTCAGCATTGTTCCGCCTCCTTCTCCGCCTTTTTCATGGTCTTCTTATGCTGCATGCGGCGCTTGAAGTCCGGGAAGCGGCTCTTGAGATAGGGCGCGGAGATCGCGATAATTACGATGACCGAGGATACGAGCTTCAGCATAAACGCCGGCATATTGAACCGTAGCGCGATAGCGTAAACGAAGCGGAATATGAAGGCGCCGAGCACGGCGCCTATGGCTCTTGCGGTAATGCCGCCCTTTTTGCCGGCGAAGATGCCGCCGATAAGCAGCGAGGCAAGGGCGACGGTGACCATACCGGAGCCGATGTCGATGTTGACGGACTTCTGCGACTGAGCGAGAAGGCAGCCCGAAAGCGCCGTAAAGCTGTTTGCAACGCAGAGACCGACGATAGTTGTAAACGTGGTGTTTATGGAGCTTGAACGCACCATATCGGGGTTATTTCCCGTTGCCCTTATCGCAAGGCCGAGCTTCGTCCTCAAAAATACGGACAAAAATGCGGTCACGAGGGCGACTGCGATAACGGCGACGATGAGCTTAAAGTACGGCCCGAGGAAGGTATTCTCCGTAAGCGACTTCACAGCGGTAAAAACCGTCTCCGTCTTGTTCATACTGAGAAGCGAGGAGCCGCCCATAATGCCTATCGTGACCGAGTAAAGCCCGGTATTTACGATGATGCCGGAGAGAAGGCTGTTAATTCCCATCTTCGTCTGCAAAAAAGCGGTGACGAAACCGGACAGGACTCCTGCGAGCATAGCCGCGGGTATGGACAAGAGCGGATGCCCGGCTATCGCTACCACGGCCCCGACGGCCGCTCCCAAAGTGAAGCAGCCGTCGGTCGAGAGGTCGCAGACGTTAAGCATCGAATAGCTCAGAAACAGGGCGAGCACGGTGAGCGAGCTTATAAGCCCGAGCTCAAGCGCAGTCTGGATTATTCCGGGAAATGACGCAAGCGACATGGTACGTTCTCCTTAAAAAATCAGGTCAAAATATCAGCTCAGGTCGGAAAAGTTCTCCGCGGTGGTGATGGGCTGCACCTTGGTGCAGTAGGGGGCGAATGTGGCCGCGACGGTATCGTAGTCAAGGCCGAGGGCGGCGCAGGTCTCGGTATTAATCGTGGCGGTGCCGTTATCGAAGGTCTTTACGGCGAGAGTCGAAATATCCTTGCCGTTTACGAGTACGTCGGCTACCATATTGGCAGTCTCGACGCCGAGGTTTGCGTAATCGACGCCATAGCCGAGGAAGGCTCCGTTAAGGGCAAAGCTGTCCGCTCCGGTGTAGTGGGGGATCCCGGCCTGGGCAAGCATCTCGTAGATCGCGAGCTCGGACTTCATGATCGTGTTGTCGGTCGGGGTGAAGATGGCGTCGACGCCGTCGGCAATAAGAGCCTGGGCGGCTATCATGACCTCGTCGACAGTGGTGCCGGTGCGCTCAACGTAGCTTACGCCCTTGGCGGTGAGATACTCCTTGGCTGCGGCGATCGGCGTGGCGGAGCTGTCCTCGCTCACGTTGTAGAGAAGGCCGATCTTGGAAGCATCGGGATCCTGGGCGAATATGAGATTCATCACGGCGTTGGTATCAAGGAAGTCGGAGGTGCCGCTGATGTTGTGGCCCGGCTTATCAAGGGAATCGACGAGTCCGGCGGAGAGCGGATCGGATACGGCGGCGAAGATCACGGGGATCTTGTTATCCTCAGTAGCCGCCTGCATCGCCATAGCGACGGGGGTCGCGACTCCGACCATCAGGTCAACGTCGCTCGCGATAAAGTCGGCGATTATCTGGTTGAGGACGTTGGCGTCTGTGTTGCAGTTTTCAACCTTTACGTTGAAGGTTACACCCTTCTCCTCGCCGATGGCCTTAAGGCGGGCTTCGATATTCTCGATTATCTGGTTAAGAGAAGCGTCGTCAACGAAATTGCAAATTCCTATGGAATAGGTCTTCTTGGAATCATCGGTCTCGCCCGTTGCGCAGGCGGCGAGGGAGAAAACGAGGGTGAGTGCAAGCACTATAGCGATTATCTTTTTCATTTTTATTATTTCCTTTCGGTTATTATTTGTTTTAAAGTTTTAGTTTTTCAGGCGATCATCAGTTCGGCTCATGCGCCGCCATCGCTTATTCAGCATAGCTGTACCTCCCCTGGGGCAAAGAAAAATCCTGTCCCCGCAAAATTCTTTGCTGGGACAGGAGTAAAATCCTGCGGTGCCACCCGGCTTGACGCGAAATCGCGCCCACTCTGCGCGTACTTCCATACGCAGACCTTTGTTCACGGGGAGTCATGCCCCGGCGCACATACTCGGGCTTTTGCCCTTTCCGATTGCCCTCGGAAGTCCATTCAGCTCCGCGCCCTTCACCGCCCTCACACCGCCGGCGGCTCGCTTTGGAAAAACTGTCGAAGCCTACTCACTCTTCCTCATCGGTTTAAGCGGAGTATACCACCCTTGTTTCACTTTGTCAAGCTAAATTGTTAAATTATTTTTGTAACGCAAAAATCACGCACGTCACTTCGCGCAGCGAGTTATGCCCGTGTCGCTTGTATAATTCGGGATATTATACAGAACGAGCACTTCGGTTATGCCGTTTTGCTCGATATATTCCCGCACCGAGCCGCGGAAAAAGCGCATATCGATCAGATGCGTTTCCTCATAGTCGTCCACGCAGAACTGCGCAAAGCAGTTGGCGTAAGAGTCCTTTGGTATAAGGAGCTTTCCCTCTCCCCCGCCGTAAACCGCCGTCGTCGCCCGGTTGGAGTTCAAGAACACAGCGTACTGGTCGCTGCCTTTTAAAAACTTGCGCTCGTAGATTGTTATGGTACAAATGATAGGTGACAAATAAAGAAGGAAATTCAACTCGAACATGGTAAGATGTAGTTACCACACCAAATCTGCCATGAAGGAGCTGAATTTCCATGACAAGTTTAGCATCGAGAGCACATTTTCGTCAACGGGTAATTCGTTATTCCGAGAAACACGGAGTAACGAAAGCAGCAGACAGGTTTCGGATCAGCCGAAACGCGATCTACGAGTGGAAAGCGAAATATGACGGGAACTGGAAAAGCTTGCTGGACCGGTCACACCGTCCGCATCACCATCCGGCGGAGCACACGCAGGAAGAATATGACCTGATCCGGCGGTATTGGAAGCGGAACAAGGATGACCGCATGATTCTGTGGATGAAGATTCGGGAGAAGGGATACCAGCGGAGCTACAAGAGCATGTGCCGTGCGCTGAAACGGATGCAGTTGGAAAGCACAGAGAAAACCCGTCATGCATACAAGCCAAAGCCCTATGCAGCAGCGGCATATCCGGGTCAGAAAGTGCAGATAGACGTGAAATACGTGCCAAAGTACTGCGTGGCCGGAGACACCAAATACTACCAGTATACAGCCATTGACGAGTATTCCAGACTGGTTTACCGGGAGATGTACGATGAGCACAGCACATACAGCTCCCAGGACTTCATCCGAAAAGTGATAGCATTCTTTCCGTTCAAGATTGAGCTGGTTCAGACGGACAACGGGACGGAATGGACGAATGCGCTCATCAGCAGCGACCCGAAGCCAACGCTGTTTGAAGAAGAACTGATAAAAGCCGGTATCTCATACAAGAGAATACGTGTTGCGACGCCGCGGCACAACGGCAAGGTTGAGCGCCAGCACCGGACAGATGAAAAGCGCTTTTACAAGAAGATGAAGATGTACGACCTTGAGGACGGGCGGAAGCAACTCAAGAGATACAACCGTTTTTCAAACACCATTCCTAAGGTGTGTCTGGGATACAAATCTCCAAACGAAACCCTTGCAGAGTACCAGAAGAAGGCCGCCTGAGCCGCGCCGAATTTGAGAAAGAACTCGTCGCCTAAGGCTCCTCCTTCTTTCTCAAATTCAATCCTATAATCCTACGTCTTATTTTTTCGAGAAAAGTGTCACCCATCATTGACGACTCTACAAGTGTCTGAGCCGACAGACCGCGAAAAAGCTTGACATTACCGCTTGAAAATATTATATTTATTAGAGACAGAATTATTGTTCTTAATCCATTTTTGGCGGGGGCGTGTACCTCGCCAAAAATACCTATCAGGCCGCAAACGTGCAAAATCCGCAGGATTTTGTGCGCTGCAGCGGACTGCAGACTCAAATGAGAGCCCAGCGAAGCGGGTCTCATTTGAAGATTAAAAAAAGGAAGGTGAGAGCGTA
Source organism: uncultured Eubacteriales bacterium (assembly GCA_900317385.1). Lineage (GTDB taxonomy): Bacteria > Bacillota > Clostridia > Oscillospirales > Oscillospiraceae > RUG626. The sequence continues at coordinate 1,199 of ONGN01000073.1, read as the reverse complement.
ATGGACGCAGGCAGTAGCGGCACGGCAGACCGAGAACGTTTCTTCGGCGTCTGTTGCGCCGGATGAGGCGGACCCATCCGCTGTGCCCTGTTCGTAAAATACTAACGAATGGAGGCAAAGCATGACAGAGATAACCGCAACATTTGAAAAAACCTTTGAAGCGCTTATCGAGGCGAAGAAGTATTCCGCAATCAAAGAGATACTGAATACCCTCCGCCCTGCCGATATAGCGATTATCCTGCAGAACGTCGAAAAAACCAAGCTCCCCCTCCTCTTCCGCCTTCTTCCGAAGGAGACTGCGGCTGAGACCTTCGTAGAGATGGAGTCTGACGAGCAGGAGCTCCTTATCCGCAGCTTTTCCGACGCGGAGCTGAAGGAGGTCGTTGACGAGCTCTACGTTGACGACGCCGTCGACATCGTTGAGGAAATGCCCGCAAACGTGGTCAAGCGCATACTCAAGCAGGCTGACCCCGATATGCGGAAGATGATAAACGAAATACTGAAATACCCTGACGACTCCGCCGGAAGCATAATGACGACGGAGTACGTTGAGCTAAAGCCCGATCTCACCGCCGAGGATGCGATAAAGCGCATTAGGCGTACCGGTATAGATAAAGAGACGATCTACACCTGCTACGTTACGGACGCCAACAGGAAGCTTATCGGCGCACTTACCCTCAAGGACATCCTTCTTGCCGAGGACGATACTCAGATCGAGACCATAATGCACGAGGACATCGTCTCCGTCACCACGCTGGACGACCAGGAGGAAGCGGCGAAGAGCCTCTCTAAGTATGACCTTAACGCTATCCCCGTCGTCGATAAAGAGGGGCGTCTCGTCGGTATCATCACCGTTGACGACGCCATCGACGTTATCGAGGAAGAGACGACCGAGGACTTCGAAAAGATGGCGGCTATCACACCTACCGACAAGCCGTACCTCAAGCTCTCCCCCTTCGACATTTGGAAGAGCCGTATTCCCTGGCTCATGCTCCTGATGGTGTCAGCCACCTTTACCGGAATGATAATCTCGGGCTTTGAGGACGCTCTCGCGACCACCGTCGTGCTGACCGCCTTCATCCCGATGCTGATGGATACCGGAGGAAACTCCGGCTCTCAGGCTTCCGTCACCGTTATCCGCTCCCTTTCCATCGGAGATATCGAGTGGGCGGACATCGGCAGCGTGCTCTGGAAGGAGC
>ONGN01000075.1 GCA_900317385.1 uncultured Eubacteriales bacterium | reverse complement strand
CTGTCCGCCCGAGAGCTCGGAGGGCTTCGCCATTAAAAGCTCAGAGCCGAGCTTTACCTGCTTTGCCGCCGTTTTGACTTTCTCGACGCGCTCGGCTTTAGACGAGACTCCGCGCAAGATAAGCGGCTCTTCGAGAATTCTTTCTATCGTAAACGAAGGGTTCAGCGAGCTGAGAGGGTCCTGGAATATCATCTGCGGAGCTTTCGTGTAGTTTTTGACCTCGCCCGAAGCCGGTTTTAAAAGGCCCAGCACAGTCTTCGCGAGGGTCGATTTTCCCGTTCCCGATTCGCCGACGAGGCCGAGGATCTCGCCCCTGTCGATATGAAAGCTCACGTTGCGGATGACCTCGTTGTATTTTTTCCCGCCGAACACCCCGGTTGTGGTATATCCGGCGCAGAGGTCTTTTACCTCAAGCACTCTTTCGCTCATACGGCGCCGCCTCCTATAGATGGGATGCTGCGGAGAAGGGTTTTGGTATAATCGTGCTTCGGGGAATTGAACACTGCCTCAGTCTCGCCCTCCTCGACTATCGCTCCCCTTTTCATCACGACGACCCGGTCGCACAGTCTTCTTACTACGTTTAGATCGTGGGATATAAAGAGCATTGCGGTTCCGCAGGTCTCGTTGAGCTTGATTAGAAGGTCGATTATTTCGCGCTGGGTCGTAACGTCGAGCGCCGTCGTCGGCTCGTCAAGCAATAAAAGCTTCGGCCTTATAACTATCGCCGCGGCTATCATCGCGCGCTGAAGCATACCGCCGGAAAGCTCAAAGGGGTAAGAATCGTAAACCTTTTCCGGGTCTTTAAGATCCGCCATAGAAAGCGCCTCGAGCGCCGCCTTTTTTCTTTCGGCCTTTCCCATATCCGTATGGATGCGCAGTACCTCCTCGACCTGCTTTCCGATCTTCATAAGAGGATCTGAGGCGGCGAACGGCTCCTGAAATACTACGCCGATGAGCTTTCCCTTTATTTTTCGCATCTCCTGATCGCCCGCGGACAGGACGTCGACTCCGTCGACAGTCACCTCGCCTTTTGCGTCGCAGATTTCTCTGTCTAAAAGGCCGCCTATGCTCATCGCGGTAACGGTTTTGCCCGAGCCGGATTCTCCGACGAGGCCGACAATCTCTCCGTCGGCTACTGAAAAACTAATCCCGCCGACAGCCTCTCGGTCCCTCGTATGAAATTTAACGTGGAGGTCTTTGATTTCAAGCATAAGTCCTCACCTCCCGATCTTTTTGAGCCCGTCGCCTATAAGTCCGACGGACAGCACCATAAGCACCATGGTAAGCCCGGTGGTGATTGCGTACCAAGGGGCGGAAAAAAGGAAGCTCTGCGAAGCCTTCAGCATAAAGCCGAGCGAGGGATCTACGGGGCTTACTCCTATTCCGAGGTAGCTCATGGAAGCCTCGGCGAGGACGGCGTTATTAAAGCCGATCGTAAGGGCGGGAAGTAGAACGGAAACGGTGTTGGGAAGTATATGGACTGACATTATTCTGAAATTGGCCGCTCCCATTAGCCTTGCGGCCGTTACGTAGTTTTGGTTTTTCTCCCTTAAAACAGCCGTTCTTGACACTCGCGCGTAGCTTGGGATAAAGGCAATCCCGAGGGCTATCACAAGATTAGAGGTCTTCTCCGGCCCTAAAAGGCTGATGATAACGAGGGCTAACAGTATGCTCGGAAATGCCGTTATCGCATCGTTTATCCGCATTATTATCTCGTCAAAAGCGCCTCCGAAATATCCCGTGACAGCGCCGATGAAAAGGCCGACGAGAGCGCCGATAACTATCGTAAACGCACCGACAGCGAGCGTTGTGCCCGCTCCCTTCATAACGCGGCTGAATATATCGCGGCCGAAATCGTCAGTTCCGAAAATATGGCGAAGTGTGGGCGGCTCAAGAGCCGAGGCGACGAAGGCCTCCGGGTCGTAAGGCGTCCAAAAATATGCCGTAATTATCCCGGCGATAAGAAGCCCGAAAATAAAAAGTCCGAAGAAAAGCCCGGGATTCTTTCTCATTCCCCCGCCCCCCTTCTGAGCCTCGGATCGACGCCGAGGTTAATGAGGTCAGCGGCGGTAGAGGAAGCGACGACCCAGAGCGCGATAATGACGACTATCGCCTCGACGACCGGGTAATCGCGGTTTGAGATGCTCGATATCAGGAAGCGTCCGAGACCGGGCACCATAAAAACCTGCTCTACTATTACGGAAGCGGCGATTATCTCCGCCGCAGTCTGGCCCAAAAACGTGATTATCGGCGGAAGAGAGTTTTTTAAAATATGGCCGAATAAAAGCTTGGATTCCCTCGCTCCCCTCGATCTGACCGTTCTCGCGTAGTCCTTCCTGAGCTCGGCCTCAACGGTCGAGCTTAGCATATTTACAGTCATAGCTATCCTCGGCAGGGCTATGCAGATCGCGGGATAGACGAGGTAGGCTATAGATTTCGCCGGAGAAACGCTCCACGAGACGTACGACCCGTGGGTAAACCATTTGAGCGTTATGCCGAATATCCACGTTACGATAAGTCCCGTAAAAAAAGACGGCACCGCCATAACGAGCCTGTTCAGCGCCGAGCGGAATCTTCTGTAAAAACGGCTCTTAGCCCCTGCGGCGACAAGGCCGAGGGGCAAAGAAACGATTATTATCATGAGAAAGCTCATAACGCTGAGAATAAGCGTTACTTGCAGCTTCGGGCTTATAAGCTCGACTACGGACTGGCTCCTGTATCTATACGAGGAGCCGAGGTCTCCCGTAAAGAAGCCCCTCACCCAGTCGATATATCGGACGTGAAGCGGCTTATTGAGCCCGAGCTCATCTCTCAGCGCCTCGATCTCGTCCGCCTCGGCGTTCGTGCCCAGCATCGTGGACGCGGGGTCGCCGGAGATAAGGGAAAATGCTATGAACGTCATCAGCGTAACTATCAGCATCGTGAGAATGAGCGAGGCAAGCTTTTTTGCGGCGTACCTCATCAGCTTTCAAAATGAAGGCCGGAAAGGTCGATTACGTCGATGGGATAAAAGCGCACCCCGCTTATGCCCTTACGTACGGCGACCATATCGGCGATATCCTGAATGTAGACGTTAGCGGCGTTCTCTGTGAGCTCGCGCTCCATCGCCTTGTATATCTCGGTCTGCTCTAAGTCGTCATACGTCACCATAGCGCGGGCGAAAAGCTCGTCGTAGGTCTCGCTTGAGTAGTTTATAAAGTCTCTCTTATGCGTCGAGGTAAATCTTTCCAAAAGGGCGCGGGCCGTCATCTGGGATGCGTCAAAACCGACCACCGTCGATTCAAAATCGCGGTTACCGTAGACGTCCTCAAGCCAGCTTGCCCACTCGACAAGCCTGAGCTCGGCGTTTATTCCGACCTCCTTGAGCTGCTTTACTATCACGGTTGCGGTGTCGATATGCGGCTGATAGTTGGAGGGAACGGTTATCGTCATCGAAAAACCGTCCGGGTATCCCGCCTCAGAGAGAAGCGCCTTTGCCTTCTGGGCGTCATGGGTATAGTAATCCGTAAGCTCCGGGAGGAAGTATTTTGAAAAAGCGGGATACATGCTCGAGCCGATCGGGCTTCCGTATCCCCCGAACACGGTGTTGATTATCTCATACTTATCGATCGCGTAGCACAGAGCCTGACGGACGCGGATATCGTCAAAGGGCTTGACGGCGTTATTTAAATAGAGCGCCTGAACGAGCTTCATCGTATCCGTCTCGGCGGTAAAGCCGTCGCCAAGCTGGGCGATCTGAGCCGCGGTAAGGTGGCTTGCGACGTCGACGGCTCCGCTCTGCAGGCTGAGGATGAGGCTGTCAGCGTTCTCGATTATCTTAAGAGTGACCTTCTGCACTCCGGCCTTCTCTCCCCAGTAATCGTCAAAGCGCTCGAGGACGATATTCTCCTGTGCCTCACGGGAAATGAATTTAAAGGGACCGGTGCCGACGGGTTTTGAGGACTGCTCCTTATAGTCGGCGGGGATTATTGCCGCCGTAAGGTATGTCGGGAACTCGACGGAGGGCTCGGAGAGCTTTATAACTACGGTGCTCTCGTCGGTTTTTTCAACGCTTGCGACGATGGCAAAGCCGGCGTTCAGCCCCTCGTCTCTAAGGCGCAGAAGAGAATAAACGACGTCGTCCGCCGTAAGCGGGCTTCCGTTATGGAACTTTACGCCCTGCCTTATCTTAAACGTGTAGCTTAGCCTGTCTGCCGATATCTCATAGCTCTCGCAGAGCGCGGGCGCAAGCTCGCCCTCCGTCGTGGGCTTTAAAAGCCCCTCGAACACGTTGAACATTATCTCCTTCGTTCCCGCCGAGATCATCTTGTGCGGGTCGAGGTCGTCGTCAAGATCCTGAGCTATGCCGAATACTATCTCATCCGCCTTCTCCTCCTGCGCCGAGCAGGCGGCAAGGGCCAAAACAGAGAGAAGAATAGCCAAGCATAGTGCGATCATCTGTTTTTTCATCGATTTATTCTCCTTTCATCACTGCTTACCCAAGTAAGTCAATGTGTGCGGTCATCCGCGAGGCTTATATTACAATAATTTCCCTAAAATTGCAAGCATAATCCCCGCCGCCGAATGGCAGCGGGGAAAGCATTGAATTACGGAATCTCCGGCATATAGTCAGGTTAACATATTTATAATTAAAAAGCAAACGTCAATTGGGGGAATTTTTGCTTGACAATTTAAATTAATAAAGCTATTATTACGATAATGGCTGTGAAGGGAAATAAGCCGCTTTTTTCGGGCAAAGAGAGCCGCCGGTCGGTGTAAGGCGGACTCGAGATCGCGGTATAGCTCATCCCCGAGCCGTAAGCTGAAAGGAATTCCGATTAAGCTCTACCGGGCGCTCCCGTTACAGAGCCTCGCTTTTACTGAAGCGAACTGAGTGGGCTCGCCTGAGCCAAAAAAGAGTGGTACCGCGGAGTATGATTTCTTCGTCTCTTTTATCCCAAACAAAATCATTGTTTTTGGGTAAAGGAGTTTTTTTATACCCAAAAAAGGAAAGGAAGCTTAGATGAAAGGCTATAAAAAATATACCCGGCAATACTTCAATCCGCCAGAGATCACGATGGACTGGGCAAAAAAGGACCACGTTGACCGCGCTCCCGTATGGTGCTCCGTAGACCTGCGCGACGGAAATCAGGCTCTGGTAGTACCTATGAGCCTTGACGAAAAGCTTGAGTTTTTCAAGGCGCTCGTAAAGGTCGGGTTTAAAGAGATCGAGGTCGGCTTTCCCGCCGCCAGCGATACGGAATATGAGTTCTGCCGCCGCCTTATAGAGGACGGGCTCATCCCCGACGACGTTACGATACAGGTTCTCACCCAGTCGAGGGAGCATATAATACACAAGACCTTTGAGGCGATCAAGGGCGCGAAAAACGCCATCGTCCACCTTTACAATTCCACCTCAGTCGCTCAGCGCGAGCAGGTTTTCCGCCGTTCAAAGGAGGAAATAATCGAGATCGCCGTTTTCGGTGCAAAGCTCTGCGCGGAATACAGGGCGAAGACGAGCGGCAATTTCCGCTTTGAATACTCGCCCGAGAGCTTTACCGGCACCGAGCCCGAATTTGCCCTTGAGATCTGCAACGCGGTTTCCGAGGTATGGAAGCCCTCGGAAAACGATAAGGTCATATACAATCTCCCCGTAACGGTTTCGCACTCGATGCCACACGTTTACGCAAATCAAGTGGAGTATATGTCCAAAAACTTAAACTACAGGGAGAATATCATTCTCTCCCTCCACCCGCATAACGACAGAGGCTGCGCCATCGCCGACTCCGAGCTCGGGCTTTTAGCCGGAGCTGATCGCATCGAGGGTACGCTCTTCGGGAACGGTGAGCGCACCGGAAACGTTGATATAATAACGCTCGCGCTCAATATGTATTCCCAGGGCGTCGATCCCGAGCTCGATTTCTCAAACCTCCCCGAGCTTACCGAGCTTTACGAGCGGGTAACGAGGATGCGCGTTTACGAGCGCCAGCCCTACTCCGGTCAGCTCGTGTTCGCAGCCTTCTCCGGCAGCCATCAGGACGCGATAGCAAAGGGTATGAAGTGGAGAATAGACCACGGCTCAGATCCCTGGACAGTCCCCTATCTCCCGATCGACCCGACCGACGTCGGCAGGATCTATGAGGCGGACGTTATCAGGATCAATTCCCAGTCCGGCAAGGGCGGGATCGGCTATATACTTGAGACGCAGTTCAAATTCAATCTGCCCCCGAAAATGCGCGAGAGCTTCGGCTACTTCATCAAGGGCATTTCGGACAGAGAACACAGAGAGCTTCTTCCGACCGAGGTATTCGAGCTCTTCCAGGAAAACTACGTCAATATAAAAAACACGGTGAATATACCCGAGGCGCACTTCAGGCAGGAACCCGCCGGTATCACAGCCACCGTAACCGTAAAGTATAAAAACGACACCGCAGTCGTAGAGGCTTACGGAAACGGCCGTCTCGACGCCGTATCAAACGCTCTTAAGAAGATAATCGGCGACGTTTATTCGCTCGATACCTACACCGAGCACGCTCT
>ONGN01000072.1 GCA_900317385.1 uncultured Eubacteriales bacterium | reverse complement strand
GCCCAAGCTCGATCCTGAGGGGAACGCCCTTCATCTCCCACTCTGAGAACTTCCAACCGGCGGAGTTGTCGGAGAAATCGCCCTTTACTCGGATGCCGGAGGCCTCGATCGCCTTGACGATCTCCTCGGACTTCTCAAGAACGCCGGGCTTATGCTGAGCGATCGGGAGAACGACGACCTGGATAGGGGCGATGGCAGGGGGGAGAACGAGGCCGTTATTATCGCCGTGCGTCATTATAACGGCTCCGATAAGCCTCGTGGTGCTGCCCCAAGAGGTCTGGAACGGATATTTGAGAGTGTTGTCGCGCCCGGTGTAAGTAACGCCGTAAGCGCGGGAGAACTTGTCGCCGAAATAATGGCTCGTTGCTGACTGGAGCGCCTTATGATCCTTCATCATCGATTCGATGGAATAGGTGGCGACAGCTCCGGCGAACTTCTCCTTTTCGGTCTTGCGGCCCTTGACGACGGGCATGGCGAGCACCTTTTCGCAGAAATCGGCATAAAGGTTGAGCTGCTGCTCGGTTTCGGCGAGAGCCTCCTCAGCCGTCTCGTGTATGGTATGACCCTCCTGCCACCAGAACTCCCTGGAGCGAAGGAAGGGGCGGGTGGTCTTTTCCCAGCGGATAACGGAGCACCACTGGTTATAGAGCATTGGAAGCTGGCGATAGGTCTGAAGCACGTTTGCCCAGTGATCGCAGAACATAGTCTCGCTCGTGGGGCGGAAGGCAAGCCTCTCCTCAAGCTTTTCAGAGCCGCCCTCTGTTACCCACGCGCACTCGGGAGCAAAGCCGTTAACGAGCTCGCCCTCCTTTTTCAGAAGGCTCTCGGGAATGAGCACGGGCATCGCAACGTTGACGTGACCGGTCTTTTTAAATTCGGCGTCCATTATGCGCTGTATATTCTCCCAAATGGCGTAACCGTAGGGGCGAAGAATAGTAAAGCCCTTAACGCTCGCGTATTCGATAAGCTCGGCCTTGCGGCATACGTCGGTATACCACTGGGCGAAGTCAACGTTCATATCGGTGATTTCTTTATTTTTCATTTCCTTTGCCATATTGTTTTCCTCTAATCTATAAAAATAATTATAAATATTTTAATGTTATCTGCTTTGATTGTCAAGGCGGATTTGCTTTTCTGTGAGCTCATCAAAATTAGTCGTCAAAATGCAAAAAGTGCAAAATAATCATTGCATAAAATTAGTCAAAATAGTAAAATAAAATAGAATAAAAATGAGGAGTGAGGTGTCAATATGATACTCAGCTTATGCGATGGATGGGAGTTTTCCGAAAACTGGTCCGAGGAGTTTTTGAGCGGCAAAAAGGCCGGAGTTCCCGTAAGGCTTCCGCACACTGTACACGAGCTTCCGCTGCATTACGCACTGAATGAAGAATACGAGATGGTGTGTGGTTACCGGAGAAAGCTCGTCATACCCGATGAATACGCCGGGAAAAAGCTGCTTCTCCGCTTCGACGGGGCTGGGCATATTGCGGATGTGTTTATAAACGGCAAGCCTGCGGCGACCCACAGGTGCGGATATACGGCTTTCACGGTTGATATAACTGACCTCGTATCCGTGGGTGAAAACACCTTGACCGTCCGGCTTGACGCTACGGAAAACGGGGCGGTGCCGCCCTTTGGATTCGTAATAGATTACCTGACTTACGGCGGACTGTACAGAGAGGTTTGGCTCGAGGTAAGGCCGCAAACCTATATTGAGGACGTCTTCGTTCAGACGCCCGATCTCTCCACCGTTAAGGTCATACCGAAGCTTAACGGCTCGGCGGAAAAGATCACCGTTAAGATACACGGCCCTGACGGCGCACTCGTGTGTGAGGAGACGGGAAACAAGAGCGAATTTTGCTTTAAGCTGTCCTCCTCAAAGCCTTGGAGCGTAGACGAGCCGAATCTCTACCGCTGCGAGGTAACGGCGGGCGAGGACGTTTACAGCACTAACTTTGGAATCAGAACTGCGGAGTTTAAGGCGGACGGGTTTTATCTGAACGGTAAAAAAACCTTCCTTCGCGGACTGAACCGCCACCAGTGCTGGCCTTACATCGGCTACGCCGCTCCCGAGAGCCTGCAGAGGGAGGACGCGAGAATATTAAAAGAGGAGCTGAGCTGCACTGCGGTCAGAACTTCGCACTATCCGCAGAGCCAGCATTTCATTGACGAGTGCGACAGGCTCGGCCTCTGCGTTTTTACCGAGATTCCGGGCTGGCAGCATATCGGCGACGATAAATGGCAGGAGCAGGCCTGCGAGAACGTCCGCGAGATGATACTTCAGTACAGGAACCACCCCTCAATCGTCCTGTGGGGCGTAAGAATCAACGAAAGCGTTGATAACGACGAGTTTTACAAGAAGACGAACGCCATAGCCCACGAGCTTGATCCCACCCGCCAGACGAGCGGAGTGAGGTATATCGAGAAGTCTCATCTTCTTGAGGACGTATATGCCTTTAACGATTTCAGCCATAACGGGGAGACGCCGGGCTGCCGTCCTAAGAGCAAGGTAACAATGGATATGGGAAAGGGCTTTCTCATTTCCGAGCACAGCGGTCATATGTTCCCGACAAAGTCCTTCGACCCGTGGATGAAACGCCAGGAGCACGCCCTTCGTCACGCGAGGGTGCTCGACGCCGCAATGGCTGACGGCGATCACGCCGGCTGCTTCGGATGGTGTATGTTCGATTACAACACTCATAAAGACTTCGGCTCCGGAGATAGGATCTGCTATCACGGCGTTATGGACGCATTCCGCAATCCTAAGCTTGCCGCCTCAGTTTACGCAAGCCAGGGGGACCGCGGCGCTGTGCTCGACGTCGGCTCCTCCTTTGATATCGGTGATTATCCCGGCGGACAGGCGGGCGAGGCGTACATATTCACCAACGCCGACGAGGTCAAGCTATATAAAAACGGAAACTTCGTTACCGAGTACCGGCCGACAGAATGGAAGGCGCTACAGCATGGCCCCATCGCCGTCACGGATACGATAGGCGACCTTCTGAGATCGCAGGAGGGCTTTACCGGCGCAAAGGAAAAGCTTATGCGCGACTGCCTTATCGCTACGGGCAAATACGGGATGAGCAACCTGCCGCTGAGCTATAAGATGAAGCTCGGATATGCGATGCTGAAATATAAAATGAGCTTCCAGGACGGGGTCGACCTTTACGGAAAATATATCGGCAACTGGGGCGGAGAAGCAACGAGATGGCGCTTCGACGCTTATAAGGACGGAAAGCTCGTTAAGAGCGTTACGAAAGCGCCGGGAAACAGGCTTCATATTGAGGCAGTCCCGAGCAAATCCGAGCTTACAGAGGGCGATACCTACGATATGGCCGCCGTCCGTATAAGAGTTTTGGACGATTACGATAACATCGCTTCCTATGCTCAGCTTCCCATTGAGCTTGAGACGGAGGGGGAGATAGAGCTCGTTGGGCCTTCCTGCGTTACTGCCGAGGGCGGTATGTGCGGCTCGTATATCAAAACCACAGGCAAGGCGGGAAACGGCATTCTCAGGATCAAAGCCGCAGGACTTGAGGCGGTTGAAATAAGATTTGAATCAAAGATCAGGGAGGGAAAATAAGCGATGACAAATAAGCCTACTTTGGGGCATAAGGTAGCCGACTTCTCTCAAAAGGTCGCAAAACTTCACGAAAGGAATGCTGAAAATGGCTGAATTTGAATATAGGGTCGAGATAGAAACTGCGGACGGGCTTACGACCCTCACCGGAAAAAAGCCGGTGGGTGACGGCGCTTTCCGCCTCAGCCTCGATTTACCCGAGGGAAAGCTCAAAAGCGCGTATGGTTCGCTCAAAATGCCCATGAAGAAAAACGAGCGAGTTTTTATGAACGGATTTCAGACGTGGACGTACTGCCCGGAATACGATAAGAGCGGAAGAACGAAAGGTATCACGAAGCTATTAAAGGTCCTGGTAAACCATTACAAGCTCGACAGGTACGGCGACTATCACTTCGTCGATTATCCGTATAAAAAGGGGATAACCCACGGCGAAAGCTACGGGTATATTCGCGATGGAGAATTCTTCAGACTTTTTGCCTCGCTCGATGAAAACCCCGGGTATACCCTTTTCAAATACGACGCGAAAGCCGAGAATTTGACGGTAGAGCGCGACTGCGCCGGCGTAAAATGCGGCGGCCCGTATCCGGTATTTACGCTGTTCTTTGCCGAGGGCGACGAGGCGGGCGTATTCGACCGCTGGTTTCGTGAGATGGGCGTCAGCCCCATTACGAATAAGCCGATCAAGGGCTATTCGAGCTGGTATAACAGGTACGAGAAGATCAGCGAGAAGACGATCCTGGCCGATCTCGAGGGCTGCTCTAAGGTGCTTGAGCCGGGCGATCTCTTTCAGGTCGACGACGGATGGGAGCCCAACGTCGGAGATTGGCTGACAGCGGATAAGAAGAAATTTCCTAACGGAATGAAGTCCGTTGCCGATGCGATACATGCCAAGGGCTTTGAGGCAGGGCTTTGGCTTGCGCCCTTTGTTTGCTCAACACGGTCTAAACTTGCGAAAAAGCACCCCGACTGGCTCCTGAAAGTGGACGGAGAGCCGTGGATCAACGGCTGCAACTGGGGCGGGTTCTATTCGCTCGACTTCGATAACCCCGAGGTAGTAGCATATATCGCCGAGACCTTTAATAAAGTATTCAACGAGTGGGGCTTTGATCTCGTAAAACTTGATTTCCTCTATGGCGCGGCGCCTTTCGGAAACGAGAGGGAGACGAGAGCGGGAAGAATGATCAGGGCAATGAGACTTTTGCGCACTGTCTGCGGAGATCACCCGATACTCGGCTGCGGAGTTCCGGTTATGCCGGCGTTCGGTCTCGTGGAATACTGCCGCGTTAGCTGCGACGTGGGCCTTGATTGGAACGACAAGCCTATTATGAGGATAATCCACAGGGAGAGAGTCAGCACGAAGCAGGCGCTTGAAACGAGCATTTTCCGCCGCCAGCTCAACGGAAGAGCGTATCTCTCCGACCCGGACGTATTTTTCCTCCGTGACGACAACATCAAGCTCACCGAGATCCAGAAGCGTAATCTTGCGACGGCTGACAGACTTATCGGCGGAGTTTACCTATGCTCCGACGATATGGGCGCTTACACCGAGGAGAAGATCGCGCTCTACAAGAGCCTGTGCGATCTGAAGCCGGAGGGCAGGATACAGGTAGACGCAGATAACGGGCTGAAGCTAAAATACCGCGACAAAGAAGGAGCGAAAACGATTAACATCTATGAGAAGTAACAATTCGGATTTTGAGGATATTTCATCAGACCGCAGTGCCAAGATCGTAAGAGCAAGCATTGTCGGAATAATCTCAAACTTTTTCCTTGTGGTATTCAAGGCGGGAGTCGGATTTATATCCGGCTCCATCGCCATTATACTTGACGCTGTAAATAACTTATCAGACGCGCTTTCATCGATCGTCACTATCATCGGAACGAAGCTCGCCGGAAGAAAGCCCGACAAAAAGCACCCTTTAGGGCATGGGCGGATAGAGTACCTCAGCGCGATGATCGTTGCCGCTCTCGTGATCTATGCAGGCGTTACAAGCCTTGTAGAATCCGTTAAAAAGATCATTTCACCTGTTACCGCAGACTATTCCGCGGTAACGCTGATCATCATTTCGTCTGCGATAGTAGTTAAGCTCCTTCTCGGTAGATACGTGATAAGCGTCGGAAAGAAAGTCAATTCTTCGTCTCTTGTCGCCTCCGGCAAGGATGCGCTTTTTGACGCTGTCATCTCGGTATCCGTGCTTGCCTCCGCTTTGGTGTTTTTGCTTTTCCGTCTCAGCGTCGAGGCTTACGTCGGCGTCGGGATCTCCGTTTATATCATCAAATCCGGTTTTTCAATGCTTTCCGATACGTTGGGCGATATTTTGGGGAAAAGGGTAGACGGTCAGTTTCTTGACGAGATCAAAGCTACGATAGGGGAGATTGACGGAGTTCTGGGCGCTTTTGACCTTATTCTGCACAGCTACGGTCCCGATAAGTATCTCGGCTCTGTCCACGTAGAGGTGCCGGAGACGCTGACTGCTCCCGAGATAGACGCACTCGAAAGAAGAATAGCTAATCGCGTTTATGAAAAGCACGGCGTAATTATGACCGGAGTTGGCATTTATTCCATAAATACGTCTGATGAAGAAGCTATGGCAATGAGAGCGGCGATCGACGAATTGGCTTTAAGTCACGACGGCGTTCTCCAAACTCACGGTTTTTTTATCGACAAGGAGAATAAGACCGCGACGCTCGACGTTATAATCGACTTCTCGGTTGAAGACCGCAAATCCCTGTTTGACCATATAAGCAAGGATATAAGCGAGCAGTTCCCCGATTATAAGTTCATCCTCAATATGGATATTGACTTCTGATATGATAAAGAAAGAATTAGAAGAGAGAGTTAAAGAGATTTTTGCCGGAGATCACAGCGGGCACGACTTTGCGCATACTCAAAGGGTTATTCGCCTTACGCAAAAAATCGCGGAAGCGGAGGGAGCCAATACCGAGATAGCGGCGCTCGCAGCTCTTTTACACGACGTTGACGATCATAAGCTTACCGGCGGAGAGTTCGGCTGCACGGAGAGAGCAAGAAAGCTGCTTTGCGAGTTCGGATATACTGAGGAAACAGCGGACCGCGTCTGCGAGGCAATAAGAACCGTTTCGTTCAAGGGTACAGATACGGAAAAACCAAAAACGATAGAGGGAATGGCCGTTCAGGACGCAGACAGACTTGACGCGATAGGCGCAATCGGCGTCGCAAGGGCATTCGCTTACGGCGGAGCTAACGCAAGGGAGATGTATGACCCGGACGTGCCTCCCGTTGAGAATATGAACGCTGAGGAATACAGGAAAAGCC
>ONGN01000084.1 GCA_900317385.1 uncultured Eubacteriales bacterium | reverse complement strand
TCGCCGGTCTTGGTGGGATCGGTCTGCGCGTTCGGATCGGCGTCCTGCCCGTCGACCTTCGTCTCCTGGCCGGAGGAGCTTCCCTTGCTGCCGCTCGTCGTGTCGGTATTGCCGCTCGTTGCTATAAGTACGACGACGGCTACTATCAAAACCACAAGAAGAAGGATGCCGAGGATGACCTTCCACGTTGAATTATCATTGGGTACGGCGCGATTCGACTTAACGTATCTTCTGGCTCCGCAATAGGGGCATTTCGTTCTGAGCCCCGAATATTTCCTGTCGCACCGGGAGCATTTCGCCTGAGGGATAAGTGCCATATCAAAACCTCCTATGTAGTCGTTCCGAGGAACGGATAAATTTTCTCCTTATACATTTGTTATTTTACACCATCGTATCCGTTTCGTCAATCGGAATAAAAAATTTTTCCGCGGGAGCGACAAAATTATTTCTATTGTCCTTTTATTTTGACTTCGATTTTGATATACTTGTTCCAACGTCCGAAGAAAAAATTGGGAGGTATAAGCCATGCTAAAAATGCCTGAGCTTTTCGGTTCCAAGGTCTTTAACGACGCTGTTATGAAGAAGCGCCTGACTCCCGAGACCTACGCTACGATGAAAAAAACTATTGACGAGGGCAAGCCCCTCGACGCCTCCGTTGCCGACCAGGTGGCGCAGGCCATGAAGAACTGGGCTGTCGAAAACGGGGCCACACATTATACTCACTGGTTCCAGCCGCTCACCGGCATAACCGCCGAGAAGCACGAGAGCTTCCTCTCGCCCCAGGCGGACGGCACCGCAATAATGAAATTTTCCGGCAAGGCTCTTATAAAGGGCGAGTCAGACGCATCCTCCTTCCCCTCCGGCGGCCTGCGCGCCACCTTTGAGGCGAGGGGCTACACCGTCTGGGATCCCACGAGCTACGCATTTATAAAGGGCACTACGCTCTGCATACCGACAGCCTTCTACTCCTATTCCGGCGAGGCTCTCGACCAGAAGACCCCTCTCCTGCGCTCGATGCAGGCGCTTGAGGATCAGGCAAAGCGCGTTCTGAAGCTCTTGGGGCAGAAGCCGAACCGTGTCGTTTCCACCACGGGCGCCGAGCAGGAGTACTTTCTTATCGACCGCCAGAGCTATTACGCCCGCCGCGACCTTATGTACACGGGGCGCACCCTCTTCGGGGCGAAGCCGCCGAAGGGTCAGCAGCTTGACGATCACTATTACGGTATGATCCGCCTGCGCATTGAGGACTATATGCGCCAGCTCGACGACGAGCTTTGGCAGATGGGAGTTGCCGCCGCGACGGAGCACAACGAGGTCGCCCCCGCCCAGCACGAGCTTGCGAGCCACTATAACACCTCGAACATAGCCTGCGATCACAATCAGCTCACCATGGAGGTGATGCGCAAGGTCGCAAAGCGCAACGGGCTCACCTGCATATTTCACGAAAAGCCCTTTGCCGGGGTGAACGGATCGGGAAAGCACTTAAACTGGTCCCTCTCGGCGGACGGCAAGAACCTGCTTGATCCGGGCAGCACGCCGAGCGAGAATCTTATCTTCCTCATCTTCTTCTGCGCCGTTATCAAGGCGGTCGACGATTACCAGGAGCTTTTGCGCATAAGCGTAGCCACAAATTCAAATGATCAGCGTCTCGGCGGAAACGAGGCGCCCCCGACCGTTATCAGCGTCTTTATCGGCTCTGAGCTCGACGCGATACTTAAGGCTATCGAGTCCGGTGAACGTTACACCGAGCACGACGCAGGACTTTTAGGCATGGGCATTGACGTTCTTCCGACTATACCCAAGGACTCCACCGACCGCAACAGAACGAGCCCCTTCGCCTTCACCGGAGACAAGTTCGAGTTCAGAAGCCCCGGCGCCTCCGTTGCGATAGCGAACGCCAATTCGGTGATAAACACCATAGTTGCAGAGTCTCTCCGCCTGTTCGCGAACGAGCTTGAATCCGCCTCCGACGTTAACGCAGCGGTCGCCCAGCTCATAAAGCGCACGGTCACCGACCACAGGCGCATAATATTCAACGGCAACGGCTATTCCGACGAGTGGCGAGAGGAAGCGAAGGAGCGCGGTCTTTCCGCCTTCTCCTCCGCAGCCGAGGCGATACCCCACCTTCTCGACGAGAAGAACGTCCGCGTTTTCACCCGCCACGGGATATATACTGAGAAGGAGCTCAATTCCCGCTGCGAGATAATGCTTGAGAGCTACGTAAAGACGATGAATATCGAGGCTCTCACGATGCTCGAGATGGCAAAGCAGGATATAATCCCCGCCTCTATCCGCTGGTCGGGCGAGCTTGCCGAGATTCTTTCAAAGAAGTCCTCCGTCCTCCCGATAGTGAGCTGCAAGGCGGACGAGGCCCTGCTCGGCAAGGTCTCCTCCCTCTCCGGCGAGATATACACCCTTACCGAGAAGCTGAGCGAAGCCCTCTCCGGCGCCGCCGATATTTCCGACGAGGCCGAGCTTGCGATGTATTACAGGACCGTAGTCCTGCCCGCGATGGACGCCCTCAGAGCCTCCGCCGACGAGCTTGAAACGATAACGCCCCCCGACATCTGGCCCTTCCCGAGCTACGGAACGATACTTTTCAGAGTTTAAGCTTCGGTGCGACGGGCGCTTGTTTATCCGTATTACCTGCCCGTGAAAATAGCGCGGGTCCATATATATGAATTCAAAAGGAGGAAAAATGAAAAGAGCAATTTCACTTATTCTTGCGGTTATCCTCATTCTTTCGGTCACGATGCTTGCGGGCTGCGGTTCCGAAAATGAAACGAGCACTGACAACCACTCTTCTTCACACAGCACCGACGAAAGCAATGACGGTAACGCCGAAAACGGCGATAGCGAAAGCGGCAGCGCCGTTGACAACGGCAGTGACGCCGCCGATGGCAGCGGAGACGGCGACGCAGAAGCAAGCGGCGAGCAGAGCAGCGCTTCGCCCGCGGCGGAAACAGCTAAGGGCGAGGTCGCGGACGGACTTGAGGTCATCGCCGAGGAATATCATGCAAGCGAATATCTCGGAGTGCTCCTGCTGATTGTAAAAAACAACACGGGTACGGTTATCCAGCTTAAGGCTACGGCTGATTTCTACGACGAAAGCGGTGAGCTTCTGAACACCGATGACGATTGGGAAGACGACGTAGCCCCCGGCGCAACCGTATGCCTGGGCGGATTATTGTCACGCGGAGATTTCACCACCAGTACGTACAACGTTTACTACACCGTGGACGAGTGGTCAACTCACTCCGTTGACCAGGATCTTTCGATGGAGTATGAATTCGATAATCGAAAAGTAACCGTAAGTATAACCAATAACGGTGAGTATCCTGCGTCTTACGTCAGTTTCCGCGCCATCTTCTATAAAGATGGGGAAATAACCTACGAGGACAGCAAAGGCTGCTACGACGACGATAACGAGATCAAGCCCGGCGCAACCTGCACGGATGAGATTGAGTACAACGGCGACTATGACAAGGGCTTTGACGACGTCAAGGTGTATTTCCACGGTTTAGCTTCTCCCGAATATTTCGGTTAATCGCATAATGGCGCTTTGCCCAGCCTTTATCTATAATCCGAAGGGGCTGTAGCAAAACGATAAGTTAGGCTACAGCCCCTCTTACCCCGCGCATAATGCGCGGGGTATTTTCGTTTCCCCGCTTGCTTATTGATGGTAAATGTTTTAAAATGAATATACAGCTTATTTTGAAAGGAGCATACCGCTATGAAGCTTCGCTTAAGATGCGCTTTTTCTTTTATCCTCGCTATCGTTTTGGCAACAACGAGTCTCTCTATCGCCGCCTCGGCAGGCCTTATCATCCCCGGACTGCACGGAGAGTCGGTTCCTTCCCGGGATTACACCGGCCTTACGCCCGAGCTCGTCGCTTATTCCGAGCTTGAGCCCTTTGACGGCAAATATTATTATCCCTCGACCCAGGGCTACTACGCCTTTCTCACTGCGCCCGAGAGCTGGGTTTATGACTACTATGCCGACGACGCTCTCGACTACTGGCATCTTGACTTCACCCCCTCCGTTTCAAACGGCGAGGGCTTCGTGGAATACGGTTACGATAACGATTACGTCCACGCCGCCGCGATAATAGATTTCGACGGAAACGGGGTCTACGAGCTCGTCGTTATCCACGGCGATATCTTCAGCATCTCCTGGTCTCTCTACGGCTGGGACGGGAGCGAGGCTTACGTCATGGCGTGCGACACCATCGAGCCCGACAGCTATACCGACGTTTCCTTCTCAATATGGGAATACTCCTCCGGTGAGAAGGAATTCGTAGTCTCCCGGGATTACGCGCATCAGGGGCGGTATGAGAACACCACAGCCCACTTCGTCATAGACGAAGACGGAGCGGTCCCCTATTACGACGGCTTCACCGGCTACCAGGGCGCCGACGATGAAAGCTCCTCCTACGAGAGACACAACGGGGTCACCGTTAGTACCTGGTCGGAGTTCAGGGATATCATCGACGACGTTTACGGAGCCGGAAAGATGGTCGATCCTCTCTTCTCTGCCGGTCTCTACGCCTATCCCTTCTTCTCCGACGATGACCCGGACAGCCGTGTGACCTACGACCACATGAACGTAAGCGCGATCGGAGCGCATTACACCTCCTCGGCAATAATGAAGCTGAACGGCTTCGCCAACTGCTACGGTACCCTCATCACCCTTCCCTACGTCGGTGATCCTATGAAGATGAAGCTGACTGCCGAGATGGCGAAGGCTTATTCCGAAGCTCTCGGCGAGGCCGAGACCGAGGCTCAGGCATATTTCGACGGTATTTCCAAGGAATACACGCTCGAAGAAGGGGCAAAGCCCTTCACCGTAGCCTCTCTCTTTGACGCGGGCGACGGCATACCGGCTATGATCGTCGTCTACGGTATGGATCTCGGCTATACATGGGGCAACTTCTCCATGATGTACGGCTACATGCCGAACAACTATTCCGTATACGTTTGGAACGGAAAAGAGGCTGAGAGGATAATAAACTCCACCGTAAGCGCGGATCACGTCTTCATCGGCGACGGTGTTTTATACCAATACGACGTTCACACGAACGGCGGGGTCGAGGACGACGGGCCTCTCTTCATTCAGCGCGATATAATCTACCCGCTGAGAAACGGAACGGTCGATCTCTCAAAT
The DNA here is from genome assembly GCA_900317385.1 of uncultured Eubacteriales bacterium. Classification (GTDB taxonomy): domain Bacteria; phylum Bacillota; class Clostridia; order Oscillospirales; family Oscillospiraceae; genus RUG626. The sequence goes on along the minus strand of ONGN01000084.1, from coordinate 2,641 downwards.
CCCACGGAGTATGAGTATATCACCTTCTTCAGCGAGGAGTACGGCGGAAAGGCGCCGAGCGCCGCGCAGTTTAAAGAGAGCGTCAAAGGTACGAAATACGCCGATTACGATATGAGCGCTCTCTCCGACTCCGCCTGGAGCCTCGAGTACATATACGCCTCGGAGGCCTATTACGTCGCAGTCAAGGACGGAAAGATCCTTGCCGACAACCCGCGTGACGATTATGACGAGCTTCTCGGCTTCGGAGCCTACCGTGCTACCGACGTTTCCTATTGGTACACCGGAGCATGGAGCACGGCGCAGGGCGCAAGGGTCGCCCTTGAGTGGTACGCCGGCGCCGACTTCCCCTCTGATTACAGTTTTGAGAACGTGATGGAAACGAAGGACGGGATATATTACCTCGTGGTCGAGCACGAAGAGACCTTCTCCGGCGTACTCGTTCAAGAGGCAGACGGGGCATATAAGGCCGCGAAGGTCACGAAGGAGCTCGCTGCCGAGGAGGAGCTTGCAGAGTTCGCCGAGGCCCTCGCCGAGGTCGAGCCCGAGCCTGAGCCGGAACCCGAACCCGAACCTAAGCCCGAGCCCGTAGACGAGCCCAAGCCGGAGCCAGCCGACGAACCCACAAAGGACGGTAAGGACGACAAGGACAAGGACGATGACGACGATGACCGCAAGCCCGTTTTCGAGATGGATCATCAGTTCCCGTGGATAGTCGTTATCATAGCGGCCGCCGTGCTGATTTTGTCGGGCGGTATAGTCGTTCTGATCGTCGTGCTCGTATCGAAGAACAAAAAGAAAAAGGCTCCCGAGCCCGCAGTTCCGGCTCAGATCGCAACACCCGCAGCGGCTCCTCAGCCCGCTTCTCAGGGCGCGAAGTTCTGCCTCCACTGCGGAGCAAAGCTCTCGCCCGGCTCTAAGTTCTGCACCTCCTGCGGAAACAAGGTTGAATAAAAATCATCCCTCCCGGAAAACCGGGAGGGATTTATTATTTCTTACGCGAGCTTTTCCCAGAGCTTTGCTGCCGGCGGTGCTTTATTATAGGGCTAAGTACCTTGTATATACCTTCTTCAGTTTGAATGCGTAGCAGAGGACCGGGGCGATGGCCGCGCCAACCGACGCCTGCAGGATCTGGAAGGGAAGCTTCAAAGCGGCCTGCTCCGGCGTGCTGTATATAAACGCCCTGCCGAGTGAATATCCAACGACGTTGATCACTACGCCCAGCACGAGGCCGATCACAGTGCCGACAGTCTCGTTCTTCTTGCCGAGATACCTGACTGAGAGGGAGATGACGACGGCCTGAAGTCCGTGCGTTACGAGCGAGACGAACATCGGGGCGGGATAGAAGAGCAGATCTCCGATAAAGGCGCCGAGCCCGCCCACGGCAAAGGCGGAGAACGGATCAAACATCAGCGCGGCAGTGCAGATCACGATATCGTTTACGTAGAGATGACCGCCCGGCACGGGGATTGAAAAAATGCTGCTGCTTAGCGCAACGTTGATCGCCATAAAAATCGCGGTTATCGTAAGCTGTCGCACCGTTATTTTACCTTTTTGGCTCATTTTTATCACTTCCGATTGACATTTTTTCTTGGAACGATTATGATTATACCACCAACTGGTATGGTTAAAATACTCAGTTTTGATTTTTTTTACGGGGTCAGTTCTATGTTTAACGTGACGATTACGATCGACGAGAATTCCGACGTTCCAATGTACGAGCAGCTTTACCGCTATTTCGTTTCAGAGATAAGCTCGGGAAGGCTCAAATATTCCGAGAGGCTGCCCTCAAAGCGGGCGCTCTCGGAGCATCTTGGGGTGAGCCGCTCCACAGTTGAGGCGGCTTTTGATCTGCTGGTCGCGGAGGGGTACGTTCTGCCGAGGGCGCGGAGCGGCTACTACGTTTCCGACTTCTCCCCCTTTGAGGCGGCGCAGCGCCCCGCGGCTCATGCTCAGACGCCCGCTGTATTGCAGCAAAAGCGGGAATTTGATTTTTCCACCGCATCGGTCGACGTGAGCCTGTTTCCCTATTCGAGCTGGGCAAAGCTCAATAAAGAGGTGGTCTCAGAGCTATTGCAAAGGGGCGACAGGCAGGGCGATATCGCTCTTCGCACCGCTCTCTGCGACTTTCTCGGCCAGTACCGCGGCGTCTCCTGCACGCCGGACGAGATCATCGTCGGCGCCGGAATAGAGTACCTCACCGGCCTCATCGTCAGGATTCTGCCCGAAAACTCCGTTTTCGGCATCGAGGATCCGGGCTATTCCGCGACGGCGGACACCGTTCGCGCCTTTAACAGGCCCGTCCGTTATATCCCGCTCGACGGGGGCGGTATGAGCGTAAAGAGCCTTGAAAAGTCAGACGTAACCGCCGCTTACGTCACCCCCTCGCACCAGTTTCCGATGGGTGTGACTATGCCCGCCTCACGCCGCTCTCAGCTTTTAAAGTGGGCGAACGATGGCGAGGGGCGGTATATAATCGAGGACGACTACGATTCGGAGTTCCGCTACTTTTCGCGGCCTATCCCCTCGCTCCAGGGCATGGACACTGGCGGAAGCGTTATCTATATGGGTACGTTTTCGCGAAGCCTCGCTCCCTCGATAAGGGTCGCCTATCTCGTGCTTCCGAAAAAGCTGATGCCGCGAT
>ONGN01000012.1 GCA_900317385.1 uncultured Eubacteriales bacterium | reverse complement strand
TAGCGGAAAAGTAACAGTTTAAGTAACGCGAGACTGATACAATGACAAAAGGATATTTAATTGCCATTTGTAATTGGGGCGGTCAACGTGAAAAAGCTCATAAAAAACGGTATTAAAATACGCACGATAAACGCTATCGTAATCGTCCTCGCCGTCGTCTTTTCATTTTTTCTCTTTCTCTCAACGAGCGGAACGCTGAGGGCATACGAGCAGGAGGCGGCGGCTACTGAGGCCTTCTATTCCTGCGAGCGTGCGGCGAACGACCTGATGGAAGCCTCAAACTACCTTACGACGCAGGTAAGGATGTTCGCAATAACTCTCGACCCGGTTTACGCAGAAAATTTTATCGAGGAGCAGAACGTCACGATGAGGCGTGAGGACGCGATCTCCACGCTGAGGGACAGCCTGCCCGAAGATTCCGAGGCTATCGCGGCTCTTGAGGAGGCACTCAAGTATTCAAACGACCTTATAAACACCGAGTATTATTCAATTAAGCTCGGGATAACGGCCGAGAATATAGACTCGCCCAAAGTAACCGCCGCCATAGGATCGGTTCAGCTTTCGCAGGAGGATTTGGCGCTCTCACAGGAGGAAAAGATCGAAAAGTGCCGCAGACTCGTTACCGACGATTATTACAAGGGGGAAAAGACGAAGATCATCGGCGAAGTCGAGCGCTGCATCGGACTTATCGAATCCTATACCGAGGAGCAGGAGACGAGAACGGGAGAGGTAATGAGCTCTCTTCTCGCAAGGCAGAGGCTCTTCACGGTTTTGCTGCTTGCCGTTATCGTGTTTACCGTTTTCCTTGTCATCTATCTTATCCTCATGCCGCTTACCGAGCATATAAAGAAGATAAAGGCGTCCGAGCCCCTTCCCGAGAGAGGGGCGAGCGAGCTTAGATATCTCTCACGCGCTTATAACGATATGTACGAGGAGACGAGGAAGGCAAACGAATCGCTGCGCCACGCCGCCGAGCACGACGCCCTGACCCGTCTGTATAACCGCCGCGCATTCGACGCTCTGGCGCATCAGTTCCGCGATAATATCGCCCTGATGATACTCGACGTGGACGGGTTTAAGGGCTTTAACGATACCTACGGCCATGACGTCGGCGACAAGGTGCTCCAGAAGGTCGCAAGGCTTTTAAAAGCGAGCTTTCGATTCTCGGACTACATCTGCCGCTTCGGCGGGGACGAGTTTACGATAATTATGACCGAAATGAGCCCGGAGCTCAAAAACGTGATCGAAGCTAAGGTCGCCCTCGTGCGAAAGGGACTTTTCGACACCTCCGACGGGCTTCCGAAGGTCACCCTGTCGATCGGAGTCTCGTTCGGAAACGGCGAGTCGGCGGATGAGATATTCAAGGCGGCGGATACCGCGCTTTACGACGTTAAGGACAGGGGCAGAAACGGAATGAGCTTCAACGTCGCGGGGGAGATAATACCTGTTAAATAAGATGGTGGTTTCAATATGCCTGAGCTTATAGTCCCGGCTGGATACGGAGAAATCGAATACGTTGAAAAGAGATCGCGCTTTATCGGAAGAGTATGGCGTACAGATTCCGAGGCCGAGGCCGCGGCGAGAATAAAGGAGATGCGGGAAAAGCACTGGGACGCGACGCATAACGTCTATGCCTACAGCATCAAAAACGGCGGCATTGCCCGCTTTTCCGACGACGGTGAGCCATCCGGCACCTCCGGCATGCCGGTTTTAAACGTGTTCCGCTCGGCGGGGATCGAGAACTTCTGCTGCGTCGTTACGCGGTACTTCGGCGGGATTCTACTCGGGGCGGGCGGCCTTGTAAGGGCCTATTCCAAGGCGGCGAGCCTCGCCCTTGAAAACGCTGGCAGGGCAGAGCTTAGAAAAATGCTGACCTGCGAGCTGGAGTGCCAGTATCAGCAGTTTGAAAGGCTCAAAAACGAGCTTGAAAGGTCAGGCTCCGAGCTTGAGAGCGCCGAATACGGCGCCTCCGTTATTATGCGGTTTTCAATGACGGAGACAGAGCTGGAGGCCTATTCCGCAAGAGTCACCGAGCTCACCTCTGGAGCGTCAAGGCCCAAAGTGACGGGCGAGGGCACGAGAGCGGTAAGGATAAACTAAAAGGGTTTCCCAAAGATGGGAAACCCTTAGCTTTTTTATTCCTCGTCATCGCCGGATGCGTATGCGCGAACTCTGCCCCAGAGCTCCGGCTTTATTACCGCCTCGACCTGAATGCAGTCCTCGCGGTATTCAAGCTCCGTTATCTCAGCCTGACTGTGAAGAAGGTCAGCAAGCCCGGCATCTGAGTAGGGTATTTTCAGGGATACGCGCTTTTTCCCGCGCCCGAGTATCTCCGCTATCTTCTCCGTGAGGACGTCCGTGCCCTCTCCCGTCTTTGCCGATATGGCGACGGCGGTATCGCCGCGCGGTATCATTGAGGGGACGGGGCAGGCGTCCGCCTTGTTATAAACGTCGATTACGGGAGTAGAGGAGGCGCCGAGCTCGTCGATGAGCCGCCTCACGACCTCGGCCTGCAGCTCGTACTCCGGGTTTGAAACGTCGATAACGTGCAGCAAAACGTCGGCGTATTTAAGCTCCTCAAGGGTCGCCTTAAAGGCTTCGATAAGGTGATGCGGCAGCTTGCGGATAAAGCCAACCGTATCGGACAGCAGCACCTCCTGACCGGGGGCGAGCAGAAGCCGCCTCGTCGTCGTGTCGAGGGTGTCGAACAGGCGGTCGTTCGCGGGGATATCCGAGTCGGTGAGCCTGTTTAAAAGCGTGCTTTTTCCAGCGTTCGTGTAGCCCACGAGGGCAACGACGGCGATATTGTTCTTCTCTCGCTTCCGTCTCTGCGTATCGCGGACGCGGCGCACGTCGGAAAGCTCCTCCTCGAGCTTCTGTATCTTGCGGCGGATATGGCGCCTGTCGGTCTCAAGCTGAGTTTCGCCGGGTCCTCTCGTGCCTATTGGCGAGGAGCCGCCGGACGCCGTCTGCCGAACGAGGTGGGTCCACATTCCGGTTAGGCGGGGCAGCATATATTTATACTGGGCGAGCTCCACCTGAAGCCGCCCCTCTCTCGTCCTTGCCCTCTGGGCGAAGATATCGAGGATGAGCTGAGCCCTGTCGATAACGTGGACGCCGAGATCGTCCTCGAGAGCCCTCGTCTGCGAGGGGGAGAGCTCGTTATCAAAAACCGCGAGGTCGCATTCCTCCGCCTCGATAAGCTCCTTGAGCTCCTGTACCTTGCCCTCTCCGATGAAGGTGCGCGGGTCGGGCGTCTTTTTATTCTGCAAAATGCGGCCATTTACGCTGCCGCCCGCGGTCTGAACAAGAGCCTCAAGCTCATCCATGCTCTCGTCGGTGCTGCGCTCGGCTTCGTCCATAATGTCTGCGGCGAGGCCGACGAGTATCGCTGTTTCTCTTACTTTCTGTTCTTCCATAGTACCTCTATAATGCTTTGCAATTCCTGCCGGCGCACGGGCGCTTCGGCGGTTATCATATTTCCCGTAATCGGGTCACGCAGCCTTATGCTGACGGCGTGAAGAGCCTGAGCCGTGATCCCGAGTCTTTCTGACGCTTTAATGCTCTCCTCCGTCCCGTAAAGAGCGTCGCCGAGAAGGGGGTGGCCGATATACGCCGAGTGGACCCTTATCTGGTGGGTGCGCCCCGTCTCAAGGGTGAAGCGGGCGAGGGTCATTTCACCGTCCGACCCGAGTATTTCACAGTGGGTGACGGCGCGTTTGCCGTCCGGCGAGACTATGCGGAGCATCTTCTGGGGCTCCGCCCTTTTAATGGGCTGCGAAATGGTAAAGCTCCCGCCGCTAAGAGCGCCGTACATTACCCCGAGATAGACTTTCTCCGCATCGGAAGAGGCGAGAGCTTCGCTCAGCGAGGTCTTGTAATATGCGTTCTTTGCGAACACGACGCAGCCGGAGGTGTCGCGGTCGAGCCTGTTCACAACGTGACAGCGGGCGTCCTGCCCGGTCTTCTGAAGATACCCGGCAGCAAAGGCCGCGAGTGAGCCGCGGTATTTCGCGATTGAGGGATGCACTATCATTCCCGCGGGCTTATTTACGATCAGCATAGCCTCGTTTTCAAAAAGTATTTCGATATCGCCAGCTTCGGGCTCGAGATCTGCCTCGCGCTCGGCGGCGATGAGGTCGATCGTAACGATATCGCCCGGCATCACGGTCACTGTCGTGAAGGCGGGCTCTCCGTTTAAGAAAACGGCGCCCGCGTTTTTGAGCCGCTTTAAAAGAGAGGCGGAGACGCCCATACCGTTTCTGAGAATATAGTAGAGCTTCCGCCCCTGATCCGATTCCGTACAGCGGTATTCCATCAGAGGGCCTTCAGCCTATCGACTATCTCGGAAAACTCCATCGAGTGCGAGGCCTTTACGAGGACGACGTCGCCCTTCTTGAGAAGCCGCCTGAGATATGGGTAGAGCTCCTCCTTCGTGCGGAGGTAAACGGACTTGCCGCCCTTTATCGCGCAGCCGTCAGCTATATTTCCGGCCTCGTCGCCGATGGCGATAAGAAGGTCGATGCCGACCTCTGCGGCAAGCTCGCCGATTTTGCGGTGCAGATAGGCGGAGTCAATGCCGAGCTCCTTCATATCGCCGAGTATTGCGACGCGCTTGCCCTGCACTGAGCCGGGGGAGCGGATGGAGCTTAAGCTCCTGACGGCGGCCGCCATCGAGTTCGGATTCGCGTTATACGTGTCGTCGATTATCGCTAAAAGATCGGTGTAGCTGACGTTCGCCCTCCCGCCGACGGGGTGGTAGTCCGCGAGGCCGCGCAGTATGCTCTCGGGCGAGACGCCGAGTATCCGGCCTACAGTGGCCGCAGCGAGAGCCCCGTAGGCAATATGGCTGCCGAAGGCGGGTATCAGCGTAAAAATATTGAGGTCGGGACCGATGATATCGCAGGATATCCCCTTGAAGCCAAGGCTCTCAAGCTTTTCGGCGCGGTAATCGTTTTCCGGCCCAAGCCCGTAGGTCACGACCTTCGTTCCGGTGTCGAGTGTTTTAAGGTTCTCGTCGTCCCCGTTCAGTACGGCGACGGCGTCCGCCTCGGTAAACTCGAATACCTCGCTCTTAGCCTTGAGAACTCCCTTGAGGTCGCCGAGCTTTTCGAGATGGCAGTAGCCTATCGAGGTCATCACCACTATATCGGGCTTTACCATCTTCGCGAGAACGCGCATCTCACCGAAGTCGGAAATGCCCATCTCCACGACGGCGGCCTCGTGCTCCTCGCGCAGATTGAGAAGAGTGAGGGGAACGCCGATCTCGTTATTCAAATTCGCGTGAGTCTTAAGAACGCATTTTTCCCGCCCGAGTACGGCGGCGGTCAGCTCCTTAGCCGTGGTCTTTCCGACCGAGCCGATAATGCCGATCACCGGTATCTGGAAAAGACTGCGGTAGTATTCCGCGAGGTCGCGCAGAGCCTTCAGAGTATCGTCGACGAGGATATATGGGCAGCCGTCCGAAAGCCTCTCCTCGGAGAGACGGCAGACTGCACCTGAGGCGGCGGCCTTTTCGGCAAAGCTGTGTCCGTCGACGCGGGAGCCCCTTACGCATACGAAGAGATCCCCGGCCTCGACCTCACGGCTGTCGGTTGTTACTCCGCCGATCCTCTCCCTTTTTGCCGAGCGCGGGCCAAAAAAGGCGCCGCCTGTGACCTCGGCAATTTTTTCAAGGGTCAAGGGCTTCATTTTCATATTATTGCTCCCTTATCTGTACTTTTCAAGCGATTTCTCGGCGATGAGCGCGCAGAGCTCACCGTATTCTATACCGGCCGCGGCAGCCTCCTTCGGTAAAAGGCTCGCCGGGGTCATACCGGGCAGCGTGTTCGCCTCAAGGCAGTATATATTGCCCGTTGAGGCCTCGATGATAAAGTCCATACGGGCGTAAACCTCGAGATAAAGGGCGTCAAATACGCGCTCCGCCGTCTCCATAAGCTTCTCCGTTACATCATCGGGAAGGTCGGTGGGGCAGATCTCCTCGGTCATACCGCTCTGATACTTGTTCTTATAGTCGAAGAAGCCGGATTTCGGCACTATCTCGATAGGCGGCAGAGCCTTGCCGCAGAGCACTCCGACGTCGACCTCGCGGCCCTTTATGTACCTTTCGACCAGCACCTCGTCCTCGTACTTAAAGCCGAAGGCAAGAGCCTTCTCATACTCCTCGGGGGTGTGCGCTATGCTCGTTCCTACGGAGGAGCCGGAGGACTTCGGCTTTACGACGCAGGGGAGGCAGGGATAGCTCTTATCCTCGTCGCGGACGCTTATCCTCTTGCCCTCCGGCGTGAGGATGCCGTTTGCCGCAAAGATGCGCTTCGCAGCGTCCTTATTCATCGCAAGCCCGCTTCCGAGGTAGCCGGAGCCGGTGTACTTAACTCCGGCAATATCAAAGGCTGCCTGCAATCTTCCGTCCTCTCCGTCAGCCCCGTGCAGGCCGAGAAAGACTATATCGGCGGCGCGGCAGACCTCAATGAGGTTATCGCCTATTCGGGCGTCGTTTTCCTGAGCGCGCTCGGCTTTTATTTTGCCGAGGTCGGGAACGTCAGACGAAATCTCGGACGCCAAAGCGTCGACGGGATTATCAAATATTTCCGCCGGATCTGAGTAGGAACCCCTGTATCCGAAGAAAGAATCTATAATAACGACCTTGTGGCCCCTTTCGCGAAGAGCACCCGCGATCATCGTTCCGCTTTTCAGCGAAACGTCGCGCTCCATGCTGAGCCCTCCGCAGAGAACTATAATATTCAAGGCGGCATACCTCCCGTAATTTTCTGATTATATTATACAACTATACGGCAAAATTTACAACCTCATAATATTTCGTCTCAAAAAAAGGATTTTTTAAAAACATTTTGTATAAGACTTAGGAAAGGCGGTGTGAAAATGCAGAGTATTCGGGAAGAAACGGAAAAACTGGAGGAGATACTGGTCGGCGAAAACGGAGTCCGCGCCGCAAATACCATCGGAAGAGTGATAGTCGAGGACGAAGACAGCGTCCGCACCGCGTTTCAGCGCGACGTTGACAGGATAACCCACTCCAAGGCTTTCCGGAGACTTAAGCAGAAGACTCAGGTCTTTCTCGACCCAGAGGGCGACCACTACCGCACCCGCCTTACGCACACTCTCGAGGTCACGAGGATAGCGAGAACGATGGCGAGGGCCCTGCGCTTAAACGAGGACCTTACCGAGGCGATCGGCCTCGGCCACGACCTCGGGCACACCCCCTTCGGCCACGCGGGCGAGAGGGCGCTGAACGTGATAATGGAAGCGGACGGCGGCTTCAGACACTATGAGCAGAGCCTGCGCGTTGTGGACACCCTTGAGAAAAACGGGCGGGGCCTTAATCTGACTTACGAGGTGAGGGACGGCATAGTCCGCCACACCTGCGATCCCCTCGCCGCTACGTTCGAGGGACAGGCCGTTCGCCTCGCGGACAAGATAGCGTACATAAATCACGACGTTGACGACGCGATAAGAGCCGGAGTGCTCTCTTCGGACGATATCCCGCGTCCTGTCGTTGAAGTTCTCGGCAGGCGCTACTCGGAGAGAATAAACACGATAGTAACCGACGTTATCGGCGAGGGCTGCGCTTCCGGAAGGCTCAGAATGAGCCCGGAGGTCGGGGCGGCTGTCGATACGTTCCACGAATTTTTATACGAAAACGTGTACCGAAATCCCACCGTAAAAGGCGAGGAAAGGAAGGTACAGGGGCTGATAAACGGTATTTTTGAATATTATTTCAAAAATCCGGAGAAGATGAGCGAAGAATATCTTGCTATCGCGGACAGGGACGGGCTCACCCGCGCCGTTTGCGATTACGTTGCCGGAATGACGGATTCTTACGCGATAGCCGTCCATAAGGACATTTTCATTCCTATGGCTTGGACGGTAAAATGACCGCAGAGGCGGAGAATTAGGAAAGGGGGAAACAGAATGGCGCTGCCTGACGGCTTTTTGGACGAGCTCATCTCGCGGACTGATATTGCCGACGTCGTTTCAGATTACGTTCAGCTCAAGCAGAAGGGCGGGGCGAGCTATTGGGGCTTATGCCCGTTCCATTCGGAGAAGACCCCCTCCTTCCACGTTGAGACGGACAGACAGATATACCACTGCTTCGGCTGCGGCAAGGGCGGCGGGGCGATAAACTTTATAATGGATATCGAAAATCTCGGGTTTATGGACGCCGTGGCCTTCCTCGCGAAAAGGGCGGGCATGGAGGTGCCGGACTCAAGCGCTTCCGACGAGGCAAAGTCCCGCAGGGCTACGATGCTGGAACTAAACCGCGACGCCGCGAGGTTCTATTACGCGATGCTCTCAGACGAGCGCGGCAAAACGGCGGTCGAATATATCAACAAGCGCGGCATTTCGGCGGCGATGGTCAAGAAATTCGGCCTCGGCGCCGCGCCGAACGAGTGGTCCGCGCTTACTGACGCGATGAAGAAGAAGGGCTATTCCGAGGTGCAGCTCGTAGACGCGGGCCTCGCAAAGCGGGGAAAGAGCGGCGGAGTTTACGACACTTTCCGCAACAGGCTTATGTTCCCGGTGATAGACGTGCGCGGCAGCGTGCTCGGCTTTTCGGGCAGAATACTTGACGACGGCGAGCCTAAGTATTTAAACAGCCCGGATACCGCCGTTTTCTCGAAAAGCCGCAATCTTTTCGCGCTGAACCTCGCCAAGAAGTCAAAGCTCGGCATGCTCATTCTTGCCGAGGGAAATATCGACGTTGTGAGCCTGCACCAGGCGGGCTTCGATTGCGCGGTGGCGAGCCTCGGAACCTCGCTTACCGAGGAGCAGGCAAGGCTTATGAGCCGCTACACCGACAAGGTCGTGATAGCCTACGATAACGACGGAGCCGGGCAGAAGGCGGCGCAGAGAGCGATCGGGATATTTGAGAACACGGGGATAAGCTGCCGCATCCTGAGAATGGACGGGGCGAAGGACCCGGACGAGTATATTAAGGCGAAGGGAGCCGAGGCGTTCTCGCTTCTCCTCGAGCGGAGCGAAAACCACGTTGAATACAGGCTTTTCGCCGCAAGGTCGAAGCAGGATATGGACAGCCCGGACGGAAAGATGGGCTATCTCAGAGAAGCCACGGCCATTCTATCCACACTCACGAACGAGATGGAGCGCGACGTTTATATCGCAAAGGTCGCCTCGGAGACGGGCGCTCTACCGGATTCGATCCGGTCGGAGATAAAAAGACTGATTAACGCAAGGCGCGCCGCAGGGAAGAAGAAGGAGGACCGCCGGGCGATGCGGGTGGATCTCACAAGCCAGCCCGAAGCCCGAGAGCTGAAATACGAAAACCCGGTTTCCGCAGCGGGCGAGGAGGGAGTTATCCGCCTTCTTATGAAGGATCCCGCCGTCGCCGACAAGGTGCCGCTTGAGGAAAAGGATTTCACCTCGCCCTTCCTTGCAAAACTGTTTTCCATTATAATGGAGCGGATAGGCGGGGGAGAGGCAGTTACCGAGGCGGCGATAGCGCCCCTGCTCACGAGCGCCGAGGCCTCACATTTCTCAAAAATCCTCGCAAGGCCGGTTTCTGCCGCTCAGGCGGATAAGGCGCTGGTGGATTACATAGAAAAGATCCGCTCCGCGAAGAAAACGGAGATCACGGATGACGACGCGCTGATCAGATTCAGCGAAAAGCAGAAGAAAACAAAAAGCTACGGAGGATAAAGCTATGGACAACAAAAAACAGAAAAAGGACGCCGTTGAGGAAGTCACCGAGGGAAAGAGCAAGGCCGAGATAGCGGCTGAAAAGCTCCAGGCCCTTATCGACGAAGGGAAGAAGAAGGGCTCCATCCCCGCAAGCGACCTTTCCATATTAGAGGAGCTGAATCTCGACCAGGAGCAGATGGACAGGTTCTATGATACGCTCGAGAGCCTTGGGATAGATACGACCGAGGAGGAGCCGCTGGAGCTTCTCGACGAGGATATCACCGCCCCCGACCTTGAGGATCTTGCGGATATCGAGGAGATATCCAAGGAGGAGCTTGAGGATACCGATTCGATGATGGACGCATACGCCATCGACGATCCCGTGCGTATGTACCTCAAGGAGATAGGCAAGGTTAAACTGCTCTCCCCCGAGGAGGAGGTGGACCTTGCCGTAAAGATGGCAAACGGAGACGAGGCCGCGAAGCAGCAGATGGCGGAGGCCAACCTGAGGCTCGTCGTCTCCATAGCGAAGCGCTACGTCGGCCGCGGTATGCAGTTTCTCGACCTTATCCAGGAGGGAAACCTCGGGCTTATCAAGGCTGTGGACAAGTTCAACTATCAGAAGGGCTATAAGTTCTCGACCTACGCCACCTGGTGGATAAGGCAGGCGATAACGAGGGCGATAGCCGATCAGGCGAGAACGATCCGAATCCCCGTCCATATGGTCGAAACGATAAACAAGGTCATCAGGGTCTCCCGCCAGCTTCTGCAGGAGCTCGGCCACGACCCCTCGCCCGAGGAGATCGCGGATGAGATGAATATGCCCGTCGACAAGGTGCGCGATATCCTGAAGATAGCCCAGGAGCCCGTCAGCCTTGAGACCCCGATAGGCGAGGAGGAGGACAGCCACCTCGGCGACTTCCTTGAGGATGAGAACGCGTCCGAGCCCGCCGAGGTCGCGAGCTTCACCCTGCTCAAGGAGCAGCTTATGGAGGTGCTCGATACCCTTACGCCCCGCGAGAAAAAGGTGCTCGAGCTCCGCTTCGGCATAATCGACGGCCGCACCCGCACCCTCGAGGAGGTCGGCAAGGAATTTAACGTCACCCGCGAGCGCATCCGCCAGATCGAGGCCAAGGCGCTTAGGAAGCTGCGCCACCCGAGCCGCTCCAAAAAGCTAAAGGATTTTCTCAACTGAGGAGTGAGTACGATGAGAAACAAAAAGAAAAAGCGCGGCTCATCCTTCAAGTTCGCACTCGTGCTGTTTATTATTTCGTTCGTACTGTTCATCGCCTTTCTGATACTCAAGTTTCCGCCACTCGTTATGGCAATTTTCGCCGCCTACCTCGTCGCCGCCGGCGGAAGCGTAGTCTACTTCGCCTTTTTGCGGGACAGAGATGACGACGAAGAAGAGAGCGAAAACCCGGAGGAAAAAGAAGAATAATCGGGAATAATCAGACCGCCTTCCGTCATACGTTTGACGGGAGGCGATTATTATGCGGTGCAGAGTGCAGGAGCTTAGATTTAAAGAGGTTGTCAATATCTGCGACGGGCTGAGGCTCGGCTTCGTGTGCGACGTTATCGTGAACACGGCGACGGGTCAGGTGCTCGCGATAGTTGTTCCGGGCCGCTGCAAGGTGCTCGGCCTTTTCTTCAGGGAGGACGATTACGTTATTCCCTGGGAGTGCATAAGGAAGATCGGCGACGATATGATACTCGTTGAGATATCCGGGGAGTACAGGAGGGAGAGAAGGCCGAAAAGACCGCTCTGGTAATGAGAAAAGCTTTGAAAAAGCGAAAAAAAGCCTTGCATTTTGGCTATTCTTCTGCTATACTACCAAAGCCTGAGTAATTTCGGGTATTACGCACACGGGCGGACCTTCCGTCTCCTGCCCCCCATGGCCGGCGGTGGGGATGAACCCCGTGGAGGTAAGAAATAATAAAAAAGGAGAAAAAACAAATGAGCGTAGTTTCCATGAAGCAGCTCCTCGAGGCCGGCGTACACTTCGGCCATCAGACGAGGCGCTGGAACCCCAAGATGGCTCCCTATATCTATATGGAGCGCAACGGCATCTACATTATCGACCTTCAGAAGACCGTCAAGAAGCTTGAAGAGGCCTATGACTTCGTCCGCGATACCGCGGCGAACGGCGGCACCATCCTTTTCGTCGGCACCAAGAAGCAGGCCCAGGAGGCCATGAAGGAAGAGGCTGAGCGCGTCGGCATGTACTTCGTCAACGCCCGCTGGCTCGGCGGAATGCTCACCAACTTCAAGACCATGCGTACCCGCATCGACCGTCTCAACCAGCTCAAGAGAATGCAGGAGGACGGCACCTTCGATCTTCTCCCGAAGAAGGAAGTTATCAAGCATCTCGGCGAGATGGCGAAGCTCGAGAAGTATCTCGGCGGCGTCAAGGAGATGAACAAGATCCCCTCCGCTCTCTTCATCGTTGATCCCCGCAAGGAGCGCAACGCTATTGCCGAGGCTCACAAGCTCAACATCCCCATCGTCGCCATAGTCGATACCAACTGCGACCCCGACGAGATCGACTACGTCATCCCCGGCAACGACGACGCTATCCGCGCTATCCGCCTTATCGCCGCCACCATGGCTAACGCCGTTCAGGAAGGCCGCCAGGGAGAGGACGCCGCAGCCGAGAAGGCTGAGGCCGAGACCGAGGAGACCGCTGAGGCTCCCGTTGAGGAGTAATTCCCTTGAAAATAACCGCAGACAGCACTGTCTGCGGTTTTCTGAGAAAAAATACTGATGAAAAAGGAGAAATGTTACCATGGCATTTACAGCTGCTGACGTAAAGAACCTGCGCGAGATGACCGGCGTAGGCATGATGGAGTGCAAGAAGGCCCTTACCGAGGCCGATGGAAATATCGACAAGGCCGTTGAGTGGCTCCGCGAGAAGGGTCTCGCCACCGCTCAGAAGAAGGCCGGCCGTATAGCCGCCGAGGGCGTTGCCTTCGCCACCGTAGTCGACGGCGTCGGCGTCGCCGTTGAGGTAAACGCCGAATCCGACTTCGTCGCCAAGAACGAGCTCTTTAACGAGTACGTCAAGGGCGTCGCCGCCGTTATCGCGAAGGAGAATCCCGCGGACGTCGAGGAGCTTTACACTAAGCCCTACGGCAACGGCAAGACCGTTAAGGACGAGCAAAACGACAAGGTCCTCGTTATCGGCGAGAACATCAACGTTCGCCGCTTCGCCCGCTTCCCCGAGGGAGTTTCCGTTCCCTACGTCCATATGGGCGGCAAGATCGGCGTTATCGTAAACCTCGATACCGACCTGCCCGCCGACAAGGTCGAGACCATCGGCAAGGACGTCGCCATGCAGATCGCCGCTCTCAATCCCCGCTTCTGGGATAAGTCCGGAGTTACTCAGGACGTTCTCGACGAGGAGAAGAAGATCATGATGGCTCAGATGGCCGAGGATCCCAAGATGGCAAGCAAGCCCGAGGCCGTTCGCGAGAAGATCGTTATGGGCAAGCTCAACAAGTTCTACGAGGAGAACTGCCTGCTCCAGCAGGAGTTCGTTAAGGACAACACCATGACCGTTGAGAAGTACATCGCCTCCGCGGCGAAGGCTCTCGGCGGCTCCGTAAGCTTCAAGGACGCCGTCCGCTTTGAGAAGGGCGAGGGCATCGAGAAGCGCGTTGACGATCTCGCCGCCGAGGTCGCCAAGATGGTGAAATAATCAACCCTCACATTTTTCTCCCGCTGTCGCGAAACCGACAGCGGGATATTTTTGTGTTTTAATAAATCTCAGCCCCTTGATTTTTTATAGCACGGTGTTATAATACCGACATAGTGTTTAGAGTACGGAGGAGAGACCATGAGCGAATATATCATACTTACCGATTCGTCCTGCGATCTTCCGCCCGAGCTGGCGGAGAAGCTGGGAATAGAGGTGCTTCCGCTTACCGTAACGGTCGGGGGCAAGGACTACAAGAACTATCTCGACGGGCGCGAGATCGCCTTCAAGGATTTTTACGCAAGGGTGCGCGGCGGGGAGAACGCGGTTACCGCCGCCGTAAATATGGATACCTTCCTCAGCTTTATGAAGCCGTTTCTTGAGAAGGGGATAGATATCCTCTATCTCGGCTTCTCCTCCGCCCTCAGCGGAACGGTTACGAGCGGAGCGATGGCTGCCGACGAGCTCCGCGAGCAGTATCCTGACAGGAAGATCTACGTCGTGGATACCAAATGTGCCTCGATGGGTCAGGGCCTCTGCGTTTATCTTGCCGCCCTTGAGAAGGAAAAGGGCAAGGATATAGACGAGGTCTATGAATTCGCGAAGAAGACCGCGCCGAGATGCATCCACTGGTTCACGGTTGAGGATCTTTTCTTCCTCAAGCGCGGGGGCAGAGTATCGGCCGCCACTGCCGTACTCGGTACGATGCTCAGCATCAAGCCCGTTCTGCACGTTGACGACGAGGGCAGGCTTATCAATATGGACAAGGCGCGCGGAAGAAAGGCGAGCATCAAGGCTATCTTCGATAAGCTCCGCGCCGCCGCCGATAACAATCTGAAGGATCAGGTCGTGTTTATAAGCCACGGCGACTGCATCGACGACGCGAGATACCTTGAGAGCATGCTCTACGAGGCGGGCGCGAAAGAGGTAGTGATAAGCTACGTCGGCCCCGTTATCGGAGCCCACTCCGGACCCGGCACCATGGCGGTATTCGCCACGGGCGACGTAAGATAAAAATCAAACTCCGCCCTTCCCAAATCGGGAAGGGCGGTTTTCGTTTACAAAGCTCGGAAAATGTACTATAATGTCGGCAGATAATAAACCGGCGGTAAAAGTGATGAGGAAGACTCTTTTGATAATAATAGCTGCCGCCGTCGTACTTTGCGCGGCGGCGGGGATATATTTGGCTCTTTCCGAGGGGGGCGCGGAGAGGGACGAGATAAGCCTTCGGGATCCGGCAAACGACGGCTGGACGGTGATAACCCTTGACCCCGGGCACGGCGGAAAGTCCCCCGGCGGAGTGGGCGTGCACGGCGGGGAGGAGTACGTTGAGCGCGACCTCGTGATGCGCCTCGCCCTGTATCTCAAGGCGGAGCTTGAAAAGTACGATCACGTAAAGGTCTACCTCACCCGCGAGGACAACTCGGAGAATCCCGAGCTCTGGGACAGAGTGAAAATGGGGAAGGAGAACGGGTCGGACGTCGTAATCAGCCTGCACCTTAACGGCGGGAACGGGGAAAGGCACGGCGCCTCGGTACTCGTAACGCACGGAAAATACGATCCGAAGGACCTGAAACCCGTAGAGGACGCGCTTGCGCTCTCCATCCTCGCCGAAATAGAGACACAGGTCGGCGTAAGCTCAAACGGACTGTATCTCGCCGACTCGAAGATGGTAACGTATCCGAACGGAGAGCCCGCGGACTATTACGGCATCGTCCGCTCGGGGATAAATCTCGGCATACCCGCGATTCTCGTTGAGCACTGCTACCTCGATAACGAGGAGGACTTCAAGCTTGCCCTGAGTACGGATGAGAAGCTGATGACTCTGGCAAAGGCTGACGCGGACGGAGTAGCGAAGTATTACGAGCTGGAACTGAAAACAGACGAATAACATAACACCCCTTCGCGGAATGCGAAGGGGTGTTTAATGTCAAAAGCTTTATTATTCGGCGCTTATCATGTAGTAGTATACCGGCTGGCCGCCGTACACCGTGGTCACGTCGGCGTCGGGGAAATCGGCGCGGAACTTGGCGGCAACGGCGTTAGCCGAATATTCGTCAACGTCCTCGCCGTAGTAAACGGTGATGACCTCGCAGCCGTCCTCGGCAAACCTGCGGGAAACACTGGAGAGAAGCTCGGCAAGATCCTTGCCTGAGCCGACTATTCCGCCCTCGAGGAGGGCAAGATACTCACCGGCGCTAATATTGAGCCCGTCAAAGTCGCTGTCTCGGCTCGCGTAAGTTATCTGAGCCGTCTTAACGGTCTTGGTGGCCTCGGTAAGCGCCTCGGTCAGCTCCTCAGTCTCGAGACTGTCGTCAAAGGAGATGAGAGCGGACACACCCTGCGGTATCGTCTTCGAGGGGATCACGATAACGGTCTTCTCGGTGAGCCTGTCGCACTGCTGAGCCGCCATAATGATGTTCTTGTTGTTGGGAAGCACAAACACGATCTCGGCGGGCACTGACTGGACAGCCTTCAGAATATCCTCGGTGGAGGGATTCATCGTCTGACCGCCGGTAACGAGAGCGTCGGCTCCGAGATTGCGGAATACCTCGCTGACGCCTTCACCGGCGCAGACGGCGACGGTGCCGTACTTCTTCTCGGGCACGGCCTCTTCCGGCTCCTCGGGCTCTGCGGGGGCCTCCTCCTTCGGATGAAGGCCGACCTTCGGCTCGGAGGCAAAGACCATCTGAGTGTGCTGATTGCGCATATTCTCGATCTTGACCGAGACGAAGGAACCGTATTTAAGGGCCTGGGTAAGGACCTCGCCGGGCTGGTCGGTATGTACGTGAGACTTTATTATCTCGTCGTCCTCAACGAAAACGAGGCTGTCGCCAATGCCGCTCAGATAATCGCGGAGCGCCTCGGGGCTTCTGTGATTCTCGCGGTTAACGATGAACTCGGTGCAGTAGGTGAAGGTGATATCCTCGTCGCGGAATGCGGCAAAATCGGCCCTGTCGGAGCCCTTTCCCTCGCCGCCGTCGGCAACAACGGGGTCGCCCTGCAGGCAGGCGTACATTCCCTTGATGAGGAATATATAGCCCTGTCCGCCGGAGTCGACAACTCCGGCCTTCTTGAGAACGGGGTTCTGCTCGGTAGTGCCGGCAAGCGCTTCGTCACCGGCGGGGATGATGGCCTCGAAGAGCTCCATAAAGTCCTTGCCGCTCTCGGCGTAGCGGTCGGCAGCCTCGGCTACGAGGCGGGAAACTGTAAGTATCGTGCCCTCGGTGGGACGCATAACGGCCTTGTATGCGGCGGCTACGCCCTCTTTAAGGGCGGCGGTAAAGTCGGCGACCGTCATCTCCTGGACGCCCTTGAGCGCCTTGGACATACCGCGGAAGAGAAGGGAGAGGATAACTCCCGAGTTTCCCCTCGCCCCGCGAAGCAGGGCTCCTGCGGCGGCGTCAGCCACGGCGGTGACCGTCGGCTGGGGATTCTGCGTGAGGGAGGAAACTCCCGCGTTTATCGTCATAGACATATTCGTCCCGGTATCTCCGTCGGGAACGGGGAAGACGTTCAGCTCGTTTACGAACTGCTTGTTCCGCTCAATGAGAGCGGCGCCGCTTTTTATCATCTCTGTATAGGCGGCGGCATCAATAGACTGTATCAAGTGGGTTCCCTCCGTTTAATCTTTACTAAGAGAATCGACGTAGATATCAACGCTCTTTACCTTTACCCCGGTCGAATCCTCGACCTTGTAGCGTACCTCGGAAATAATGCTGCCCGCGAGAGCGGGGATATTGACGCCTTCATCGATCACTATGTGCAGCTCGATGGAGATGCTTGAATCCTCGTTATACTTAACGTAAACGCCCTTGTGCATGCTCTCACGTTTCAGAAGATGAACAAGCCCGTCGGTAACGGAGCGCATCGCCATGCCCTTAACGCCGAAGCAGCTCATGGCGGCGTCGCCCACCAGGGTGGTAAATACAACGGGGGAGAGACTGATACTTCCTATGCCGGTTTGAAATTTGACCATTCTCGTCACTCCTTCAATCAGGGCGCAAGCCCACAATTTTAAGTTATTATAATACAAAACGCGCGGAACTACAAGCATAATTTCTCAAGTTCGTCCGCGCAGGGCAAATTATTTTTCAAACCTATTGAATTTATAGAGCGTTTGGTGTAAAATAGCTGCATAAATGAGGATAATAATATCAGGAGGGTATCTCAATGAGCAAAAAGACTAAGACGATTATCATTATCGCGGTCGCTGCCTGCGCCGTTATAGCCGGAATCGTAACTGCGATAATCTTCCGCGAGGACATTAAGAAATGCTTCTCCGGGCTTGTAGAAAAGCTCAGCCCGAAAAAGAAGTACACCGAAGAGGAATGTGAAGACTTCGCTGATATCTAATAAAAATGCCTGCCGCGAAAAAGCGGCAGGCTTTTTTAATGCGTTATTTTCCTGTGCTCCCGAAGCCTCCGGCTCCTCGCTCGGTGCCGCTGAGCTCTTCGACCTCAACGTAATCCACCATAATAACGGGCAAGATAACGAGCTGGGCGATACGGTCGCCTCCGGATACGGTTACGGGTGCATTGGAGTGATTGTGAAGGGCGACCATAATTTCGCCGCGGTAGTCTGAGTCGACCACTCCGACCTTGTTTGCCGGGGCAAGCCCGGCTTTCGAGGCAAGCCCGCTGCGCGCGAACACGAAGCCCGCAAAGCCCTCCGGTATCTCGGCGGCTATGCCGGTGTGGATAAAGACGGTGGCGCCCGGCTCTATCTCAATGGGGGCGTCAAGCAGAGCGCAGAGATCCGCGCCCGCCGCGCTCGCAGACGAGCGGCGGGGCATAACGGCATTTTCAGAAAGCTTTTTTATCCTGATTTCCATTGCGTTTCCTCCTAAAGTGTGGCAAGATAGCTTGCCGCCTGGGAAGCGGCGAGCGCCCCGTCCGAAGCCGCCGTGACGAGCTGGCGCAGGCTCTTTGCCCTTACGTCTCCCGCGGCGAAAACTCCGGGTACGGACGTGCGGCACTCTTCGTCCGTGACTATATATCCTGCACTGTCAAGCTCGACTGCGCCCCGGAAAGCTTCGGTCGCCGGCACCATACCGATGGCGGCAAAAACGCCGGACACGGGAAGAGAAACTATCTCGCCGCTCTCCGCGTTTTTTATCTCAAAGCCCTCGACCCTGTTTTCCCCAAAAACTCTGTGCGAAAGATACGGGGTCAGTATCTCCACGTTTTCCCTTGCCCGGAGAGCGTCGATAAGCTTCGGCTCGGCGCGGAAAACGCTTCGGCGGTTAACGAGATAGACCTTTGAGGCGAGGCCGGAGAGGTAGAGAGCGTCCTCAAAGGCGGTGTTTCCGCCGCCGACTACGCATGTTTCCCGCCCTCGGAAAAACGCCCCGTCGCAGGTCGCGCAGACGGAAACGCCCTTCGTATACAGTCTCGCCGCGCCCTCGCAGTCGAGCATTCTGTGGCTTGCCCCGGCGGCAATAATAACGGTCCTTCCTTCAATATCGCCGGAGGACGTATGCACCGTTTTTGACTTTTCGCCGACGGTGAGACCGGTCACGGCCGCGTATTTTATCTCCGCGCCGAATTCCTCGGCCTGAGCCTGCAGGTCGGCGGCAAGCTGCCAGCCGGAAACGTGCGGGCGGGCGGGGAAATTATCGACCTCGGGTGAGTTTATTATCTGACCGCCGCAGACGGCGGCCTCGCATAAGAGGGCGGAAAGCCCCGCTCTTCTCACGTATATGGCGGCGGTGAGCCCGGCAGGCCCTCCGCCGATTATTATCGTATCGTACATAATATCAGCCCCTTTTAGGTAGACTATATCATAAAGAACGGCTTTTGTCATTATTATTTCGCGTTCTGCAGTGGTAATTGCACTGTTGACAGCAGGATTATTTATGCTAAAATATGGATAACAGCAAGAAAAAGGAGAGAGTATAATGGTACTTGCAATAGAAAATGAAGCGATGTTCCGCTCCGAGGTGCTCGAGAGCGATAAGCCCGTTCTCGTGGACTTTTTCGCGACCTGGTGCGGCCCCTGCCGCATGGTCTCGCCAGTCGTCGATGAGATAGCCGAGGAGAGAGCCGATACGCTCAAGGTAGTGAAGGTCGACGTTGACGAGGTTCCCTCCGTCGCCGCGGCTTACGGAGTTATGAGCATTCCCACGCTGATGGTATTCAGGGGCGGAGAGACCGTGAATACTCAGGTCGGAGCAATGCCCAAGGCGAGAATAGAGGCAATGCTGTAAGATACGGGGGCGGATGCCCCCGTTTTTATTCAAGGAAGCGGAGAAATAAACCGTCATTTTTCCAAATTTTTGTTTTAACAAAAAATTTGGTTGAAGTTCGGCGTGAAAAATGGTATTATCACAGGGAAGGAGTACATCTCCCGTGGAACTATACAGCATTAAATGCGGAAAGGAATGGTCCTTATGGTTAAAGTAATAATGGGACTGAAGGGCGAGGGCAAGACGAAGAAGCTTATTGACCTCGTTAAAAAGGCTATCGACGAGGAGCACGGCGACGTGGTCGTTATCGAGTCGAAAAAAGAACTGACGTATGATATTCCCTACAGGGCGAGGCTCGTTCAGTACAATGAATCGGGTTACGATTTCCTTCGCGGCTTCGTAAGCGGCCTGCAGTCCGGGAATTACGATATAACTCACATATTTATGGACAGCCTTCTCAAGCTCGCGGGCGACAAGGACCTCGCGAAGGCTGAGAGCTTCTTAAGCTGGCTCGACGCTTTCTCTGAGAAGGAGAACGTTAAGTTCACGCTCACGATCTCTGCAGACGCGGCCTCCGCTCCCGAGGGAATAAAGAAGTACTTCTGATAATACATTCCGCCCTGCCCGGTTTGTCGGGCAGGGCTTTTCTATTTTTTTACTTGTGTTTTTTCGGAAAATGCGGACAGAATAGTTTAGGACCAGACTTTCCGGAGGAACAAAAAATGATGAAACAGATGGATATGACGGCCTTCTGCGAGGGCGTCGGGGCGGGCATGATTGCCGCCGTCCTCATAAAGCTTTTATTCTTCAGAAGGAAGAAGAAGCTTTCAAAGCTTATAAAGAGAGCCCTACGCATAGCGGAGGGCGCCGTCTGCGCCATCGGCGGCGCGATGGGTTTTTGATTTGAACGGGCGCGGAGAGATCCGCGCCCGCGGTTTTTTGCGGGAAAAAGCGAAAAATGCCGCTTCGGGTATTGACAAACGGGGTTAGTTAAGATATACTAACTATCCGGTAAGAGAATCCTAACTATTTTTTTGCAATATGATTAGACAAAGCTAACTAATAAGGACGGTGCTTTTATGATACCGCTGGTATTTGCCGATCAGGGCAGTGATAACGTGATAATGAAGATAGGCGGCTCACAGGAGGTGCGGCAGCATCTATTCGACCTCGGTTTCGTAATAGGAGAAAACGTGACGGTGATAAACCGCATCGGCGGCAACGTGATCGTCAAGGTAAAGGAGAGCAGAGTCGCGATAAGCCGCGAAATGGCGGAAAAAATCTACGTTTAACAAAGCTTTTCGCTTCATATAGATGAAAAGGAGGATTATTTAATGGCAAAAACTTTGAAGGACGTGAAGATAGGCGAGACCTGCGTCGTCGCAAAGCTTCACGGGGAGGGCGCGGTAAAGCGCCGCATCATGGATATGGGCATTACTAAGGGCGTTGAGATTTACGTCCGCAAGGTGGCGCCGCTCGGCGACCCGATGGAACTCACCGTCCGCGGCTACGAGCTCAGCCTGCGCAAGGCTGACGCCGAAAATATCGAGGTACAGTAAGGACAGGAGGAGATACTATGGCTGAAATAAAGATAGCTCTTGCCGGAAACCCCAACTCCGGTAAGACTACGATGTTCAACGATCTCACGGGCTCAAATCAGTATGTCGGCAACTGGCCGGGCGTAACCGTTGAGAAGAAGGAAGGAAAGCTCAAGGGAAATAAGGACGTTATCATCCAGGATCTTCCCGGAATCTACTCCCTTTCGCCCTACACTCTTGAAGAGGTCGTCGCGAGAAACTACCTCGTAAACGAGAAGCCGGACGCGATAATCAATATCGTTGACGGAACGAATATCGAAAGAAACCTGTATCTCACCACCCAGCTTATAGAGCTCGGCATTCCGGTCGTCGTGGCCATTAATATGATGGACCTCGTCCGCAAGAACGGCGACGAGATCAACACCCAGAAGCTCGCCTCTGAGCTAGGCTGCGAGATCGTAGAGACCGCCGCCCTGAAGGGCGAGGGAAGCCTCAAGGCAGCCGAGAAGGCTATCGAGCTTGCGAAGGGCAACAAGAAGACCAAGCTTCCCGCAGTTTTCGGCGGAAGCGTTGAGCATGCTCTCGCGCATATCGAGGAGAGCATTGAGAACAAGGTCGATCCGCAGTTTCTCCGCTGGTACGCCGTCAAGGTGTTCGAGCGTGATGAGAAGGTCGCAGAGGATCTGAAGCTCGATAAGGAGACTGCCGAGCATCTTGAGGAGCACATCCGCGACTGCGAGGCTGAGATGGACGACGACTCAGAGAGCATTATCACAAATCAGAGATATTCCTACATAACGGGCGTCGTTTTAAAGGCGGTAAAGAAAAAGGCCAAGAAGAACGCGATGAGCAAATCGGACAAGATCGACCGCATAGTCACAAACCGCTGGCTCGGACTTCCGATCTTCATCCTCGTTATGATCCTCGTTTACTCCTTCGCTATGGGATCGTTCTCCTTCTCAATCGGTACCAACCTTACCGACTGGGCGAACGACGGACTTTTCGGCGACGGCTGGTTCCTCCCGTTTACGGCTGATACCGATAAGTGGGAAGAGGACTCCGTCGCGTTTGAAGAGGCTTCCGCTATCATAGAGGCCTATGAGGCGGGCGAGAAAATCGCATATATCGTTGACGGAGACTCCGGAGAGACGACAGAGCTTGAGGTCAACGATGAGAGCTATAATCAGGCGCTCACGGTTGAGGAGCCCGATCCGAACGATTACGGCACCTGGGTACCCGGCATTCCCGCCCTGCTCAATAAAGTTCTTTTGAATGACGAGGGAGAGCCAGTTATCCCTGAGTGGCTCTACAGCCTTATAATGGACGGCATCGTGGCCGGCGTCGGCGCCGTTCTCGGCTTCGTTCCCCAGATGCTCATTCTCTTCCTCCTCCTTGCAATACTTGAGGATATCGGATATATGGCCCGCGTAGCTTTCGTTATGGACCGTATATTCCGCCAGTTCGGCCTTTCCGGCAAGAGCTTCATCCCCCTGCTCGTGGCAACGGGCTGCGGCATACCGGGACTTATGGCCTCGCGTACCATTGAACAGGACCGCGACCGCAAGCTCACGCTTATGACCACCACGTTTATGCCCTGCGGCGCGAAGCTGCCGATAATCGCCCTCTTTGCCGGCGCCCTCTTCGGAGGCTCCGCCTGGGTCGCTGTTTCCGCTTACTTCCTCGGAATGGCGTCCGTCATACTCTCGGGTATTATGCTCAAGAAGTTTAAGGCATTTTCGGGAAATCCCGCGCCCTTTGTTATGGAGCTTCCCGCGTATCACGTTCCCTCTGCGAAGAACGTGCTTCGCGCTACCTGGGAGCGCGGCTGGTCCTTTATCAAACGCGCCGGCTCAGTTATCGTCCTTTCCACCATCGTCCTCTGGTTCCTGCAGAGCTACGGCTGGACTGACGGAGCATTCGGCGCGGTGGAAGATTCGAACAACTCCATTCTCGCCGCTATCGGAAGCACGGTGTGCTGGCTTTTTGCTCCTCTCGGCTTCGGCAACTGGCAGGCGACGGTTGCAACCGTTACCGGACTCATCGCGAAAGAGAATGTCGTAGGAACTATGGCAGTCCTTTACCCGGGAAACCTGTACGGTCAGCTTGTAGCGCATTATTCAACTATCGCAGGCTACAGCTTCATGTGCTTCAACCTTCTCTGCGCTCCCTGCTTCGCCGCTATGGGCGCCATAAAGCGCGAGATGAACAACGCGAAGTGGACGTTTGGCGCAATCGGCTATATGTGCGCCTGGGCCTACGTTATCGCCCTTATCGCGTATAACGCCGTCGGTCTCTTCTTCGGCGTCGGCTTCACCGTTTGGACGGTCGTTGCCTTCATCGCTCTTGCAGCTCTTATCTATCTCGTAGTTCGCAAGAACCCCTACGACGATAATCACCTCAGACTTAAAGCAAAGGTGGCGAAATAAGATGTTTCATTGGATAGCCGCAAACTGGCTCACTATAGTGTGCGCCGCCGTAGGTCTCGTTCTCGTGGCAGTAAGCCTTTGGAACATTCTT
>ONGN01000071.1 GCA_900317385.1 uncultured Eubacteriales bacterium | reverse complement strand
TATATCTCGTCGCCAGTGTGAAGTCCCGTTTCCTCGTACTTGTATCCGTCGACGAGGCTCGTTACGGTGGTGCCGTAGAAGCCCGCGGCTCCGGAGTAGATGACGGCAAAGATGATAAGCCCGAGAAGGAAGTTGTTCGCAGCTCCGGCTACGAGGATTATAAGCCTTTTCCACCAGCTCTGGCTCGTGAAGGCCCGGCTGTCCTCGCTCGCCTCGTCCTCTCCCTCCATGGCGCAGTAGCCGCCGATGGGGAGAAGGCGGAGAGCGTACAGCGTCTCCTTCCCCTGCTTTTTGATTATCGCGGGGCCCATACCTATGGCAAATTCGTTGACCTTTACCCCGCAAAGCTTCGCGGCGATAAAATGCCCGAACTCATGGTCGGCAATAAGTATTCCGAAGGCTATTATTGCAACGGCAATATACAAAAGATCATATCCTTTTACTAATAAATTCGCGGGTCTCGATATCCCGCTCCAGCACCTCTTCAATGCTCCCGGCCGTGAGAGCGCCCAGCGCGTCCACCGCCTCGGAAACGAGCTCTGGGATATCGGTAAAGCCGATATTATCGCGAAGGAAGAGGGCGACGGCCGCCTCATTCGCCGCGTTCATCACCGTCGGTGCGGCGTCAGTCCTGCCCGCGACGCTCTCTGCTATCGCAAGGCATTTGAATTTCTCTAAGTCCGGCCTCTCAAAAGAAAGCGTTCCGGCCTTGAAAAGGTCAAGCTCGCTCTCCGGATTATCGGCTCTGTCCGGATAGGTCAGCGAAAGCTGGATCGGGATTCGCATATCCGGCGTTCCGAGCTGGGCTATCACGGCGTTATCGCAGAACTCAACCGCTGAATGAAGTATGCTCTCGGGGTGGACGACCACCTCTATCTTCTCCGCGGGAACGGAAAAGAGGTGCATGGCCTCGATTATCTCAAGCCCCTTGTTCATCATGGTCGCGGAGTCTATCGTTATCTTCGCTCCCATTGACCAGTTAGGATGCTTGAGCGCATTCTCTTTTTTTACGTTTTTGAGCTCCTCCGCCGGGGTTTTTCTGAATGGGCCGCCCGAAGCGGTAAGCAGTATTCTCTTTATCTCTCCGTGCTTTCCCGACATAAGGCTCTGGAATATCGCTGAGTGCTCCGAATCAACGGGAATGAGCTCACAGCGGTTTTTCCGCACGGCTTCGGTAAATAAATGTCCCGCGCAGACGAGAGTTTCCTTGTTTGCGAGGGCTATCCTGCGCCCGCCCTCCTCTATCGCCGCCATGGTAGGACGGAGGCCGGATATACCTACGATCGCGGAAACTACGGTATCCGTTTCAAGCTTCGCCGCCTCTATTACGCCCTCATCACCGGAGAGCACCCGTGTGTCCGTATCGCGGAGACGAACCTCAAGCTCCTTTGCGGCGGTTTCATCCGCCATCGCCGCGATTTTCGGGCGAAAGCGCCTTATCTGAGACTCCATCAGCTTATAATTTCGTCCCGCTGTCAGGGCGGTTACGGTAAGTCCGAGTCTCTCCGCCACGTCCAGGGTCTGAGTTCCGATAGAGCCCGTTGAGCCGAGGACGGTCAAATTCTTTTTCATCTTTTCTCCTTAAAAAGCCGGGAAATAGGTCGTCAGAAGCAGGATGAGCGGGGCTGTGAACATAATGCTGTCGAGCCTGTCAAGCACGCCGCCGTGACCGGGAAAGAGCTTCCCGTAGTCCTTTATCCCCGCCTGGCGCTTTATTACCGAGAAGGCGAGATCGCCTATCTGGGTTGTCACGTTTCCGAGAGCTCCGTATACGGCGAGGAGAACATAGTTAACCGGTATGCCAAGAGCCTTGTCCAATATTACTCCGAAAACGAGAACTCCGGCAATGCCCATGATAAAGCTGCCGATAAAGCCCTCTACGGATTTATTCGGGCTCGCCTTGACTACGCCCCTGTGTTTTCCGAAGAACATACCGCCGAAGTATCCGCCGGTATCGCTCACCGCGCTTATCACAAAGCTCAGTATTACGAGAAGACCGCCGTTTTTCATAAGCTTAAGGCTTACGAGCGAGGAAAAGCAGAACGGGATTATAAGCCCGGCGAAAATCGCAGCGGTAACGACCGCGAAGCTCAGCTCGCCCTTTCTTCCGTAGCTGAAGACAGCCTCGGCAAAAAGCAGCATTGAAATGGCGATAAGGCAGATCTCGCATACGGGCGAGGTTAGCCCGAAGTATACCCCGATCGGTATTGCCGCAGCGCTCATGGCGCAGTAAACGTAGATCCTTTTATTCTCGACCTTCTCGGCCTTCAAGAGCTCATAAACGGCAACTGCCGCAAACAGAGCTGCAAGTCCGGTCAGCACAGGGCTCGGCAGCCACAGGGCGGCCGCCAGCAGCAAAGCTATAAGGAATATCGCTACGATCACCCTTGTGATAAGCATCTTGATCTTCCCTCTTTCTGATTAGGGTTATTTCTATTTCGCGTTGCCATATCGGCGCTCTCTTTTGGCGTAGGCCTCAAGCGCCTTGTCCATCTCAGCCTCGTTAAAGTCCGGCCAGAGAGTATCGGTAAAGTAAAACTCGGAATAGGCGCATTGCCATAAAAGAAAATTCGAGAGCCTGTACTCCCCGCTCGGCCTGATAATGAGGTCGGGGTCCGGCATTCCCGCCGTATACAGGTACTTTGAAAAGCTCTCCTCAGAGAGCTCGCCCCTCTCGGGGTCGGCCTCCCAGGCCTTTATCGCGTGGATTATCTCGTCCCTGCCGCCGTAGTTTATGCAGAGGTTTGCAATAAGTCCGCTTTTTATCCGTCGGGATATCTCATCCGTGCGGTCAATAAGCGCTCTGAGCTCGGGGCTGAGCCTTGAGGTATCTCCGAGCACCTTAAGACGAATACCCTTTTTCTCCATCGTGTCGATGGCCTCAAGGAGAAACTTTTTTAAAAGCGCCATAATGGTGCTGACCTCTTTCTCGCTGCGCTTCCAGTTCTCAGTTGAGAAAGCGTAAACGGTGAAGTATTCTACACCGAGGTCAGAGAGATAATAGGTTATTTTGCGGAAGGTCTCGGCTCCCGCGGCGTGACCCGCAGAGCGTACAAGGCCGCGCTTTTTCGCCCAGCGCCCGTTGCCGTCCATTATAATCGCAACGTGCCGGGGCAGCTCAGACCGCCCCGGCTTATTTACTGCGGTTCCCATCAGATGGCGGAAAGCTCCTTCTCCTTCTTCGCGGTCGCCTCGTCTATCTTTTTCGTGTAATCGTCGGTCATCTGCTGGAGGTCCTTCTCAACGCCCTTGAGATCGTCCTCGGTGATGACGCTCGCCTTCTGCTGCTTTTTGAATTTCTCCATCGCGTCGCGTCTTACGTTGCGGACGGCTGTCTTGGCGCCCTCGGTGTACTTCCTGATCTGCTTAATGAGCTCCGCGCGGCGCTCCTCGGTGAGCTGCGGGAAGTTCAGGCGGATGTTCGATCCGTCGTTCTGCGGGTTGATGCCGAGGTCGGATGCGAGGATCGCCTTCTCAATCGGCTTGAGCGTCGATTTATCCCAGGGCTGAACGAGCAGCGTCCTCGGATCGGGTGAGCTTATCGTAGCGACCTGGTTTATCGGGGTGGGTGTTCCCCAGTAATCCACCCTTATCTGATCGAGGACGGCGGGATTAGCTCTTCCCGCACGCACGGTGGCAAACTGGCTGTTAAGGCTTGAAAGGGTCTTGTTCATCTTTTCAAGATATTCGGAATAGGTCACGTCGTCAGTATACATTCGTTTATCCTCCTTTTAATTTGGTTAATGTTGGCTTCTTATTTTACTACCGTGCCGATCTTCTCTCCCATAACGGCCCTTTTGATATTCTCGGGGTCCTTCAGGGCAAAGAGGAGCACGGGTATATTGTTGTCCATGGAAAGGCTGGTCGCCGTCGTGTCCATAACGGCAAGGTGGCGGGCCAGCACGTCGTCAAACGAGATCGAGTCGTACTTAACGGCGTCCGGGTCCTTCTTCGGGTCGGCGGAGTATACTCCGTCGATATTCTTGGCGAGGAGGATGACCTCGGCGTTTATCTCAGCGGCGCGAAGCACGGCCGCCGTGTCGGTAGAGAAATAGGGGCTTCCCGTTCCGCAGCCGAAGATTACCACTCTGCCCTTCTTTAGATGCTTATCAGCCTTGAGCCTGATATAGGGCTCGGCGATAGAGGACATCTGAACGGCAGTCTGTACCCTTACCTCAACGCCCATCTGCTCTAAGACGTCGGCAACGGCAAGGCAGTTCATAACTGTCGCCATCATTCCCATATGGTCGGCTCTGGTGCGCTCCATCTTGCCGCCGCCGTCCTTAACGCCCCTCCAGAAGTTGCCGCCGCCGATAACGATGCCGATCTCAACTCCCATCTCGGAGCATTCTTTGATAACGCGGCAAACGCTCTCGATTACGTTGAAGTCAAGGCCGAAGCCCCTCTCTCCGGCAAGAGCCTCGCCGGACAGCTTGAGCAGCACTCGTTTATACGCGGGAACAGCTTTTTCCTTTTCCATTGGAATTACCTCCTTCAGGCCATAGAAAACCATCTTATATTCAAGTCTGTCCTATTTTAATATAAAATCCGCCAAATTGGAATACCTGACCGCGAAAATTATTGAATTTTTAATAATTCTCTTAGTTTCCGGCCCTTTCCATTTCCCGTTTTAGACTGCACAAACGCGGAAAAAGTTCCGAATATTGCCGCTTTTCCCGAAATTCGAGCCGATTTATAATATGATAAACCTTCTCTTGGGAGGACGCTATGGAGATAAGCTTTTTATCCGAAAACTCGGTTTCGGTTTACATAACAAAGGAAGAACTGCTTTGCAGAGGTGTTTCTCCCGACAGCTTCGGTGCGGACGAGGCAGCTTTGCTTCTTCGCGAAGCCATTGGCGACGGGATAGACGGCTGCGAGGTCGAGCTCTATTCGAGCGGCGGCGACGTGATGCTTTTTGTGGAGCGGCTTGAAGCTGCGGCGTGGTATTACTATTTTGCCGGGCTTGAGGAGCTCATCGCCGCTGTTTCGCTCATTTCTCCCCTGCCCTCGTCGCTTTGGTATACGGAAAGCGGATACGTACTTGCCCTGTTTGGAGCCGAAGCAGATATGCGGATTTCGGAATACGCCCGCGAGCTTAAGGTCAATCCGCTTTTCTCCGATCATTTATCGGAGCACGCGAGACTTATTGCGCGGGGAAACGCGGTCAAGGAGCTGAAAGACGCCTTTTTTCGGGGTGGTTCTAAAAAAATGCCGGAAAATTAATAAAAAATTCACCCTTGCGCACTCTTTTTCCCTTTTAATTTCGTTCGATCCGTGTTATAATCACGTCTACGCGGAAAGAAAGCCGAGAGGAGGGCTCAGTATGCCGAAAGCTACAGGCGTTAAGAGAATAGCTGAAAATCGCAAAGCCTTCCACGACTACTTTATCGAGGACAGGTATGAGGCCGGCATAGAGCTTTTCGGCACCGAGGTCAAGTCTATCCGCATGGGGAATATGAACCTTAAGGACAGCTTCTGCTCGGTCAAGGACGGCGAGCTTTTCTGCTACGGAATGCATATCTCCCCCTACGAAAAGGGCAACATCTTCAACCGCGACCCAATGAGGCCGAAGCGTCTTCTGATGCACAAGAAGGAGATCAGAAAGCTCCACGCGAGGATCCAGCAGGACGGGCTGACCCTCGTTCCCCTCTCCTGCTATCTTAAGGATTCAAGGGTGAAGCTTGAGATCGGGCTTGCCCGGGGCAAAAAGCTCTATGATAAGCGCGAGAGCTCCGCAAGGCGCGATGCTGAGCGCGAGATTGACCGCACGATCAAGGAGCGAAACAGATAAAACCTCAAGGCGCGGCAAAAAGCCGCCGAGGAAAGGAGAAAATAAAATGGCAAATCCCATAGCAACAATTGAGATGGAAAACGGCAAGACCATCAAGGTCGAGCTCTATCCCGAAGTCGCACCCAACACCGTGGCGAACTTCATCTCCCTTGCAAATTCCGGCTTTTATAACGGGCTCATATTCCACAGGGTCATAAAGGGCTTTATGATCCAGGGCGGCGACCCCAAGGGCAACGGAACCGGCGGCCCCGGCTACTGCATAAAGGGCGAGTTCACGGCTAACGGTCATCCGAACAGCATAAACCACGTTCGCGGCGTCATCTCCATGGCGCGCACCGGAATCCCCGATTCTGCCGGCAGCCAGTTCTTCATCGTCCACGAGGACAGCCCCCATCTTGACGGGCAGTACGCCGCCTTCGGCAAGGTCATCGAGGGCATCGAGACTGTCGACGAGATCGCCGAGGTCCGCACCGACTACCGCGATATGCCGAGGCAGAAGCAGATCATGAAATCCGTCACTGTCGACACCTTCGGCGAGACCTATCCCGAGCCTCAGAAGGTCTAAGTATTCAGAAAACATATAAAAAAACTCAATTCAAGCAAGCGGTGATTGATTCCGCAAGAGGAAATTGCGAGGATTTTTTCGTCGCGGCGAAGGTGAAAAATCGCAGGCATACTTTGTGTATTTCAAGATTTTGAGACAAAGCTGCGGCGGAAAAAGACCGCAATTAACCGAAGCGGCATTCAATCGACGTTTGCTCATATACGGGGGCGTACCGGTTTCGACGGGGACGCGGAAGTATGAATAGCGGGCAGATGCGCCCAGCATCTTTAAAATGGGCAATTATAAATTAAAGAACAACGATTACGTTGCTCCTGTCGCTGCTTAAGCAGTGACCGTTCCGCCCGGGAGGTCCACGGCCCGGGATCGGGGCGTCGATTAGTGGAGAACGTGAGTAGGCAAAGCTTTGAGCTTACCACGCACAATGAAGCTACCAAGCCGCTGAGTGTGACGGTCCACGCTCCGGCAAGGGAATGTAAATGACCGCCTGCGCCCGGAGAAGTTCATATGGATGAGTTTTCGGACGGGAGTTCAACTCTCCCCGCCTCCACCAAAA
>ONGN01000061.1 GCA_900317385.1 uncultured Eubacteriales bacterium | reverse complement strand
AAGCTCAAGCTGCTTCTCCTCGGAGAGGGTAAAGGGTGAATTAAGATCAAAGGTCTGCGCCCCCGCCATAGCGAGGATCCTGCCGGTCTTGACCTCCATCACGATCACACAGCCGTTATCCTTTACGAAGTTTTCCTCCATCGCCTGGGCGAGGTATTTCTCCGCGATGCCCTGAACGGTGGCGTCGATAGTCAGGGTGACGTCGCCGCCGTCAATGGCGTCGTTGTAATTCTCGTAGTTTTCATAAAGAAGTCCGACGCCGTTCTGAGCGGCGAGCCTCGTAACGCTTCCGTCCGTGCCCTCGAGGTAGCTGTTATACACCCTCTCAAGCCCGTTAAGTCCCGTATTGTCCGTTCCGACGAAGCCGATAACGTGGCAGGCGAGGCTTCCGTAGGGGTAATAGCGCTTCGAGGTCACCTCGAGATGGACGCTGCGAAGGCCGGTATACTCCTTCCCCTCGGCGTCGACCCCGTTGTAGGCGTCCTTAAACTCTCTGACCTTGTCAGCCTCAGCGGGCTCAAGCTTCGTTGCGACGACCTGGTACCAGCTCTCGACCTTCTTCGATTTTTCGATTATGGAATCGTAGCTTACGCCGAGTATTGCCTCGAGATTTTTCGCTATGAACTCGGGGCTCTCGTTATATTTTTTCATCTCGACGGGGCTTATAAAGACGTTGTACGCCGTTGCGCTGACGGCGAGGGGGTTGCCGTTTGCGTCGTAGATCGTGCCCCTGTTCGCCGTGACCTTGGTCTCCCTCGTCTGCTGGTCTATCGCCATTTGCTCGTAAAGCTGGTGGTCGGTTATCATCAGCTTATAAAGCCTGACGGCAAGAAGGGCAAACGCA
Organism: uncultured Eubacteriales bacterium; assembly: GCA_900317385.1. Lineage (GTDB taxonomy): Bacteria > Bacillota > Clostridia > Oscillospirales > Oscillospiraceae > RUG626. The sequence continues at coordinate 10,751 of ONGN01000061.1, read as the reverse complement.
ACTATGCCGCACACTATCAAGAGAAACAGTGTGCGGCGGATTATTGAGCTGTCAGGTCTTTGAGATACAGTCTTTTTTACTGTTGCCATGCTGCGCTCCTCACCCAAGGCGCATCGAGCCGCCTTCGGTAAAAATTCTATGCCCGGTTACCTTAAATATTCCGCGAGCGAGGAGATGAAGTCCCTCGCGGCCTTTATAAAGCCGATTCCGGAATCATCCTGGGAGAGCACTACCGCCTTATCCTCCCTCTGCATCGTGATAACGTGGGTGTTAGCCTCGGTAAGCATCGTCATACCGAGCTTTGAGGTGGCGTACTCCTTTATAGCGTTCAGATTGAACGTCCTTTCGTATTCGACCTTGAGCCTCGTCTCCTCGGTCTCAAGGGCGCTTATCTCTTTATTTACGCTCGTGATCTCGGTGGAGACCTCGGTGAGCTTTACGTAAGAGAGGATAACGAAAACCATCAGAAGGGCGACTACGGCGTATCCGAGGACTCCGGCTATTGAGACCGCCTGGGCCTTCTTCGCGCTTTCAATCGCCTTGGCCCGGCTCTGAGCCGCTTCTCTTTTTTTCTGCGCCGCTCTTTCCCTCTCCTCGCGGCGGGCTGTCTCCTCCGCAGTGCTGTCGGGTATCTCCTGAGGCGCAGCGGTGCCGCCGAAAGAGTACAGGTCATAAGCGAGGCTTCCGAAAGCCCCGTTTATCGCATATTGTCTTTCTCTCTCAGCTCTTGCCTGTGCCATCGTGAGTTCTTCCTTTTTTACAGTTTTTCCGCTATCCGGAGCTTCGCGCTCCTCGCTCTCGGGTTATTTTCAAGCTCCGCTTCCGAAGGCGTGATTGGCTTTTTCGTAACGCTTCTTACCGTCTTTACAAAGCCGCATACGCAGATCGGGGATTCCGGCGGGCAGGTGCACCCGTTTTCCCTTGCCCTGATCGCATTTTTCACTATCCTGTCCTCAAGGCTGTGGAAGCTTATCACGCAGAGTCTTCCGCCGGAACTGAGCCTGTCCATCGCGGCGCCAAGCATCTCGGAAAGCGAATTGAGCTCGTCGTTTACGGCGATCCTTACAGCCTGGAACGTCCTTTTCGCCGGGTGCTGCTTTTCTCTGAGAGCCGCAGCCGGCATATTCTTTTTGATGATCTCGACGAGCTCGAGCGTCGTCCTTATCGGAGCCTTCTCCCTCGCCGAAACGATGCCGGAGGCTATTCTTGCCGAGTAACGCTCCTCGCCGTATTCAAAGAGGATGCGTCTCAGCTCCTCCTCCGGCCAGCCGTTCACAACGTCGAACGCCGTGAGACTCGCGTCTCTGTCCATCCGCATATCGAGAGGCGCCTCCGTCATATAGGAAAAGCCCCTTTCCCCGTCGTCAAGCTGCGGAGAGGAGACGCCGAGGTCGAAAAGCATTCCGTTTACCTCTTTTATACCGAGGGAATCGAGTATCGCCCCGATATCGCGGAAGTTCCCCTTGACGAGGGTGACTCTTTCTCCGAATCGTTCAAGGCGCTCGCCCGACTCCTTAATCGCGGTCGAGTCCCTGTCCACGCCGACGAGTCTTCCTCCCTGAAGCCTCTCGGCGATCCTTTCGGAATGGCCGCCCCGCCCGAGCGTGCCATCCACGTATATTCCGTTCGGATCAATGTTTAGCCCCTCGATGCACTCCCAAAGGAGCACGGGAACGTGCTTTACGTCCTCCATCAGAAGTCAAGCTCCGTAAATACCTCGGCGAGGTTCTCCGGCGTCGTCTCGAGAACGTCGACCTCGTTCCATGCCGCCTCGTCCCAAAGCTGGGTGGTATCTCCCGCTCCGACGACTGCCACGTTCTTCTCGATCTTTGCAAAGTCTCGAAGCGCCTGCGGCAGAAGTATCCTGCCCTGGGTGTCGAGCTCGCACTTGGAAGCGTGGGAAAACAGGGGGCGCATCTTCGTCTGCTTCGCCCTCGGAAGCTCTCGGATCTTCTCGTTCAGCCTGTCCCAGCTCTCCATTGAATAAGCGGTCAGGCATCTCTCAGTGGAGATGGTAACGAAAAAGGTATCGCCCAGCTCTTCCCTTAGCTTGGCGGGTATAAAAAGACGGCCCTTGGCGTCAAGCGTGTGCCTGTACACTCCCGTCATACCGGCCATCTCTTCACCACCTTACCTAAAGTCTGTGGGAAAGTGATACACTTTCCACCACTTTGCCCCACTGATATGGTCTTATTATAGAGGGCGAAACCGCAAATTGCAAGAGAAAACTTGAAAAATATTCATATTTTTTTGGCCATAAAGCGCATTAAAATTCCCGTTACCTTATTTTGCGGTAACGGGAATTTCTATTATCAACATTTTGTACTAAGCGCGAGTTTTACAGGAGCGCAGTTGTGCTCAAGGTGAGGGCGGAAAACATGAGCCAGGGCCTCATCGTCCGCTTTCCGAGGGCGATATTCAAGGCGAAAGCGACGCAGCCGGAGGCCAGAACGGCTATCAGCCATGCGGACTGCAGCCTTCTCGGCGTGAAACCGAAGCAGTCGATGTAGAGCCATAGCTTTGAGGCGGCGATGATCGCGAAAATGAGGCTCTCGGTAAGTATGACAAGGGCGGCGGCAGTAATCAGCCTTTCATTCTGTGGGCTTCTCCTCGCCGTTCGCGTAACGCACCAAACAAGGGCGAAGTTCACCGCCATCACCCTGCAGAGCTCGAAAAAGCCCTGTCTCGCGTACTCAGCCACGACGAAGCCCTCGGGAAGCTTTCTCGCGAACGCTCCGAAGAGGTAGCTTCCCTGAAGCGCAAAGAATGACGCGTAAATAACGGCGAACGCCGCAGAGGATACGAGCCAGACCGCCGCAGGGACCCGGCCGAGCCTTGATAAAGCGTTCTCTATCCTCTCCCCACGGGCGCGAAGTCCCGGCTTATCCAGCCTCGCCGAGCCGGCTATCAGGCCGAAGAGCCAGGCGCCGATGTGTATGCTCATAAACAGCCTGAGGACGACCTCTGCGTCGATCTTCAGCGCGTCCGCAAGCTTTTGCACGGCTTCACCGAAGCGTGCATCCGCTCCGGAGAGCAGGCTCACTGCGATGATCAAGAGAACGCTCGATACCGCAACTGCCGCAGCGGCGAGAGCCGCACCCGCTCCGCCCTTTTTCTCCCGCTTTTCTCCGATAAATGCAGAGACTATTGAGCGAAATTGCAAAATGAAGTTTTTAAATGGGATTACGAAAGCGCCCCTCACTGCGTCGATCGGAATGAGATGTCCGCTTATTCCCGAAAGAAGGGCTCCGCTCCTCGAGAGTACCCACCAGACCGCGAAGGCGTGGGCGAAGAGAAACTGCTCCCCCTCCCAAACGGCGCGTCTGTCCGCGATGAGGCTGACAACCGAGGCGGTCAGGCAGGCGAGGATGATGAAGCTCTCCGCCGTCGGCCTCGTTTTCTTGTTCAGCAGCTCCGTTATAAGAACGAACAGGCCGAAGAAAACTCCGAGCCAGAGCCTATGGTTTTCTCCGTCGAACATCAGCGTGTAGATATAAGCCGCTATCAGCATTAAAAACGCCGCGATTTTCTCCTCTATTGAGGCGGAAAAGAAGGGTTTTTCCTCATTTTTGGGTACAGGAACAAGACCGGCGGGCTCATAGCTCCCCGGAAGCAGATTATTGTTATCCATTTTCAATTCTCCTTAAATTCCAGTATATCGCCCGGCTGGCAGTCGAGCTCGTGGCAGAGCGCCATAAGGGTCGAAAAGCGGATGGCCTTCGCCTTCCCCGTTTTCAAAATCGAGAGATTTGCCGGAGTTATCCCCACCCTCTCGGCGAGCTCGCCGGAGGATATTTTGCGCTTCGCCATCATAACGTCCAGATTAACAAGTATCTCCATCGGCGCGCCCTCAGATAGTCAAATCGAGCTCGGACTTCATCCCGATCGCCTCGTGAAACACGTTTTTTACTATCCTGACGATGAGCGACATAAAGGCCGCCGCTATCGCGACGAAGATAAACGGCAGATAGTACGCCGCGCTCGCAAGGCACAAAACCGCCGCAGCGGTGCAGCACCAGCTTACAATCCTAAGATACCTGACGTTATCCGGGATAAATACTCTGCCCTTCTTAATGTTATAAAGAAGCCGCCACAGAGTACAGAGGCAGAGCCACGCGGGCACGCTGACCGCGTATATCGTTATCATAAGATAGAGCCATATTCCGCTCGATACCCCGCGCATACCGAAAAACCAGCGCGAGAACCAGTAGGCCGCAACGTCAAGAGCCGCCAGCATAATAGAAAAAGCTATCAGGCACGCCTGACTTAAAGTTACGCTCTTCTTTTTGTCCCAATTCAAGCTCATCTCCCCTTTCATCCGTATAATAGCAGGCCGTCCACCGTTTGTCAATATATTTTTATCGTTTTTCGATAATTCAGAAGCAATACAAACGGGCCGGGCTGAATTGCAAAGCGAAGTTCCAGTTTGCAAAAGTAAGTTCCAGATTGGAGAATTCTTGCAAGAATAAGTTCCGGGAATAAAGGAAACCAGAAGTCAGTCTTGCAAATGTTAGGCAAAGCAGAAATTCGGATTGCGAACTGGAAGTTACTATTAGAAAGGGACTTGTCATGCCGCGCCAGCGGTAGTACAATCAGAACAGATCAAATCTATACGGCCAAAAAGGCGCAAGCTGACCGGAGGTCGAAACGGCGGCAAAATTTTTGCAATAGCAGTTTCCACCCCTGAGAGGTCGGTATTGTACCGGGGATAGCGGAAGGGATTTTGTTATCTCTGCTTCAGAAGAGCAGGCGTAAGATTGATCTGGTTAGCGGGGATAAGCTTCTGACGGAGCTTAACGAGAACATCCTCGCCGTGGATTGTGCTGAACAACTGGTGTGCTGACCGGTTGTTCAGCTTTTTTCTTGTGTAGGAATTGATGTGGCTCATCATAAGGTCGACGTCAGCCTGGGAAAGATGGTCGAAGGAAGTGCCCTTGGGAAGGATCCGTCGGATCATCTCGTGTGTGACCTCGCAGGCGCCTTTCTGGTCGGAGCGCTGGGGATCGCAGAAGAAAATGCGGCTGCGAAGCTCGCCGGTAGTCATGTCGCACTCAATGGACAGCGGATCGGTAAACTCGCTGCCCCTGTCGGTCAGGATGACCGGAAAGAGCGATTGAAACACCTCTCTGCCCAGGATCGTGTCGAGGGAATTGAAGATCTCCGTGACAGACCTGGCGGTGTTGTGATCCCGCAGGAAGGCGAGCATGAGCTCGCTATTGGTGAAGAAGATCGTAAGGAGAACCTTCCCGCCTTTGCGCCCTTCTACAGAATCCATCTGAACAACGGCCGTGTCCGGATTGGAGCCCATGTATTCGAGGTAGTCCTCGTAGGTCCTCCCCAAATGGCACTGCTTGTCCACGCGAACAGTCTTCTTCTTTTTGCGTACGCGGTAACGAACCTTGCGTGGCAGATCGAGGTTGCCCACGGAGAGAAGACCTGCTTCGACGTAGTTGTAGATCGTCTTCTCGTCCAGCATGATCACGTCGGCGTTGCTTGCGCAGATGTGGTGAATGGATTGTCCTTGGCGGATCAGCGGTGAGACAATGTCGTCGATGCGCCGCAGTTCTTCCGGAGAGACCGCGATCCCCTGGCGGCTTTCGCTGCGCGTGGCTTCGTACTCTTTTTGTGCAGCCTTTGCGTCATACAGATGACGGCGAAGTGGGCAGCCGCTCCGCTTTTCGCAGCCGTTGCAGACATAGGGTGGCTTCCGGTGCTTCGGGCAGAATTCTTCCTTGAAGTCTTTGCAGATCTTGTAGCAGGCGACACTGCATTTGGCGCAGTCCTTCGCCCATTTGTATTCGCAGGCCGGGCAGATATCCCGGCTGTGCTTGCAGGCAGTCCTGTAAAGGCAGGGGTTGCAGCGGCTGCCGCCGTCCTTGATGATGAAGTGATTACGAACTTCCTTGGAGACGGTGGACGGATCTTTTCCGAGGCTCGCCCCGATCTCCGAGAAGCTGGCTCTGTCTCGGAGGGCTTTCTCGATCTCGATCCGTTCGCTGAGTGTGAGATGGGAATGCTTTGCCATGATCGTTTCCTCCTGTCGGCTCCTTTCCGCTATCCCGACGGCGGGAAACAGTATACAGTATCCATCGCAACGAAGAAAGAGCAGCATCCGAAGATGCTGCCCTAATGGCAATCCCATAGCGTTCATTCTAGTGAACCCATGTTTGCATATTCAAATTCTATGAAAAATTTTGCAATCTTAATTTACACCCGGCAGCCTCGCCGACCGGAACTTAACTTTGCAATTCAACGGAGATATTCCGACCCGTTTTGATATTTACAGTATGCTTTTAATTCTCTCGACCGCCTCGAGGGTGGCGGCGGCGTCGCCAAAGGCGGTGAGGCGGATATAACCCTCGCCGCTCGGACCGAAGCCCGCTCCCGGGGTCGTAACTACGCACGCCTCGTGGAGGAGCTTATCGAAGAATTCCCAGCTTCCGAAGCCGTCCGGAGTTCTGAACCAGATATAGGGGGCGTTCACCCCGCCGTAAACCGTAAGCCCGGCGGCGGAAAGGCCCTCGCGGATGACCCGTGCGTTATTGTGATAGTAGGCGATCGTCTCGGCTATCTGGCGCTTTCCCTCCGGTGAGAAGGTGGCCTCGGCAGCTCTCTGCACCATATAGCTCACGCCGTTAAACTTTGTACCCTGGCGCCTGTTCCACATAGCGTTGAGGCTCACGCCGCCGCGCTGAAGCGCCTTGGGTATAACGGTGTAGGCGCAGCGGACGCCGGTAAAGCCCGCAGTTTTGGAGAAGCTTCTAAACTCGATGGCGCAGGTCTCGGCTCCGGGAATTTCAAAAATGCTGTGAGGCTTGTCGTCCTCGGTTATATAGGCCTCGTAAGCCGAATCGAAGAGTATCACGCTGCCGTTCTTATTCGCGTAGTCCACCCAGGTTTTGAGCTGGTCGCTGGTCGCGGCGGCTCCGGTCGGGTTGTTCGGCGAGCAGATGTAGATCATATCGGGCGTTTTTTCCGGAAGCTCGGGGAAAAAGCCGTTTTCCGCCGTGCAGGGCAGGTAGACGAGCCGTGACCATTTCCCGTTTTCAAAATTGCCCGCTCTTCCGGCCATAGCGTTCGTGTCCACGTAAACAGGATATACGGGGTCGCAGACGGCGACTATATTGTCGGCGGAGAAAATATCTCCGATATTGCCGCAGTCGGACTTTGCCCCGTCCGAGACGAAGATCTCGTCGTCGGCTATGTTTACTCCGCGCTCAAGGTAGGAATCCCTTATCGCGAAGCGGATAAAGTCATATGCCCCGCAGGTCTCCTCGCAGTAGCCCCTGAAGGTCTCCTTATGCCCCATCTCCTCGGAGGCCTTTTTCATCGCCTCGACTACGGCGGGCGCGAGGGGCCGGGTGACGTCGCCAATGCCGAGCCTGATTATATGCTTAGAGGGGTTTTGAAACGCCCTGACCCTTCTGCCGATCTCCGGGAAAAGATATCCTCCCGGGAGCTTTTGAAAGTTATCGTTAAGCTTTACCATATCGCAGTCTCCTTTAATTCATTAAAGTTATTATAGCCATCATCACCCCTCTTGTCAACTTTTACCTTTTGTATTAAATCGCCTGTGCGGGGAAATACTGAAAAGGAAGACATAGGAGGCGGTTTCGTGCAGGGTAAGGTAGAGATATGCGGAGTTAATACAGCGAAGCTTCCGGTTTTGAAAAATGAGGAAACGATAGCTCTGATGAAAAAAGCAAGGGCGGGGGATCAAAAGGCGAGGGACGAGCTTATAAGCGGAAATCTCAGGCTCGTTTTAAGCGTCATCCAGCGGTTCCAGGGCAGAGGCGAGAGCGCGGACGATCTTTTTCAGGTCGGCTGCATAGGCCTAATAAAGGCCGTCGATAATTTTGACTTTGTAAACCACAATGTGATGTTCAGTACCTACGGGGTCCCGATGATAACGGGCGAGATACGCCGCTTTCTGCGGGATAACAGCGCTGTCAGGGTATCGCGGAGCATAAGGGACGTGGCCTATAAGGTGCTCGTCACGAAGGAGCGGCTGCAGGCCGAGACCCAGCGCGAGCCGAAGCCGGAGGAGATAGCGGAAGCCCTCGGCATAAGCCGCGCGGAAGTCGTTACGGCGATGGATTCGAGCGACGTATGGCTTAGGCAGATAGCCTTTGAGGAGGCTATGGCGGGTCTTTCCGACAGGGAAAAGCGCATACTCGCTTTACGCTTCTTCGACGGTAAAACGCAGATGGAGGTCGCAAAGGAGATAGGGATAAGCCAGGCTCAGGTCTCCCGCCTCGAAAAAAGCGCCGTGGACAGGATAAAAAGCAGCTTATGAATTAAGCGCACATAGGGGAACACCCTTTGCGCGCTTATTTATAACTTTTCTATGAAAATATTGCTGTTTGCCTTTCTTTATCCCTTATAGTTCACATCGTATTTGGATAGGTATCGCTTCATTTCTGCCACAAGTTCATTTACGATCTCGTTGTTGTAGGCGTCCACATATTTATCCACGATACCATTAGGATCCCCATTCTCAACACGAACGTTGGATTTTGGTCCAGCAACTAACAGCGAGCCATCCTCCTGTGCCGTTGCACGAAATACGTAAGTTTCTCCCACCTCAGGCATAGCATCTCCGTCCGAGAACACAAATAATTTTTCTCCATCTATCGTTATACCGCCGTGTTTTATGACTTCGATAGGCTCTTCTGTTATCAAATCGCCCTTAATATTCTGCGTAACCACTACTGTGAAGTGACTGTAAGGCACTCCAAACCTTGATACTGTTCCGTCTGGAAGTTTCGTTTCTGTTACTCTTCTATATTCAGTGTCATCAAAGCTTAAAACTTTTCCGACAAATACATAATTAACTATGCCAACAGCCTGTCTTTCGTCATTTATATCATATGTATATAATGCATCTATTGTTTCAACGGGATATTTGCTCCAGTCTATTGGCTTGGAGCAGGAAGCAAGACTTGTGCAAAGAATCATTGCTATCATTATTAAAGAAATACCTTTCAAATGCTTCACCTTGCAATCTCCTCCCTTCACTCAACGCTCACCATCACCTGTGGTTGACATCGTACAAGGAAATAAACCGTTCTCTCTCCATCGGTACAATTTCATCTTCATATGCTTTTTTAAAGCTCTCTATAGCTTCTGTTTGGTTGTTCTCGTCTATTTCTACTGTCGAATTAGGACCCGAAGCGATAAGAGTTCCGTTTTTTTGGCAAAAAGCGCTGAATATATATGTTTTACCGACGACCGGAAGCGTATCTCCCGGATATAAATAAATGCTCTTTCCGTCTAAAGCTATGCCTCCATCCTTTTTAAGCTCGATTGGTTCATCCGTCAACAGCTCACCTTTGATATTTGTGAGCACCTGTATTTTATACTTCGTAAGCGGATCGGCATGTATTCTTTCCTCACCCTCTATGAAGTAGTGGGTTTCATTTTTATATTCCGTCTCCATCTCCTCGGAAACGACGCCAACGAAAACGTAATCCGTAATTCCAATCAGCTCGCGAATATCCTTTGTATCGTAAATAAATTCCGCTGACATAGTTTCTATTGGCAGTTCATTCAAATCATTATTAGACTTTTTGGAAATAAGCACTATAGATAATATCAAAGCGACTGACGTCGCAGCAATCACAGACATAATCAAAGCCTTCTTTTGCACTGATATCCTCCTCAATTAATAAACTGAATATAATTCGTATGCGGCGTCATATGAGTCCATATCAAACTGAGAAAGTGTAGACACTGCAACATTTCCGGTACTCATAACATCGCCGCCTGAAGGGCAGTGACCCAGCCCAAGCGCATGTCCAAATTCGTGTATCATTGTCTTAAAATTGTACACCTCTTCTCTGCCGTCACAGAAGTATCTGTTCATCTGTATAAGTCCACTCGGCGTTGTTCTGGCATAATAAGATACTACGCCCTCTCCTTCACATTCATCGTAAACATCGCACACATGAACTGTAGTTACGCTCTGCGATGGCGAATATTGGATTATATCTGGTTTATAACCATTCCAAATTGGAACGGTGTTATACGCCAAACCGTTAAACACGCTATTACAAGTAAAATAGAGACGGCAATTGTCGTTAACCAAATTAAAATTGATTATACTTACCCCGCAATCACATCCAGATGTTCCTATTTCATCAGTAATCGTATAGTAACTGTGCTCCCCGCAGTCCTTGCACGTCGCTCCCGTTCCGTCACCATGCGGTCTCTCTCCATGCCCTCCCGTATAAACGTGACCTCCACAGCGAGAGCAATTTCTATAATAGTAGTGCGGGTGCTCTGCCTCCGTCCACGTATTACCGTAAAGGCTGTGCCCAAGTGCGGGAACAGTAGCTCCACAGGCACAGGTTCCCACATTCGTGCAGGTCCGGCCAACATAGGAATGCGTACCGCATTGTGGGCACGTTCCACTCCCCCACGAGCCGTCTCCGTGGTTTTTTGTTCCGTAAGTCCCGTCGTAAATCTTTTGTCCGCAGAGCTGGCAGGTGCGGTAATATGCGTGTGGGTGTGCGGCCTCACAGTATCTTTTGCCGAGAGACGAATGGTCGCAATCGGCATAGGCATAGCCCGGAATTGACGCCGTAAGGATTCCGAATACGAGCAGAATAACGATAAGATGTTTTAACTTACGCACTTTCAGCTTCCTTTCCTAAATTATTCAGCCGGGCCCAGGCTGATTATATATTAACGCCATTTTATACACTTGTCAATATTATATATGGATTATATTTTTAATTTCTTTTAATGCA
>ONGN01000057.1 GCA_900317385.1 uncultured Eubacteriales bacterium | reverse complement strand
CTGGCGGAAGCGTTATCTATATGGGTACGTTTTCGCGAAGCCTCGCTCCCTCGATAAGGGTCGCCTATCTCGTGCTTCCGAAAAAGCTGATGCCGCGATACCGCGCGCTTTACGACTACCGCCTCAGCACTGTTTCGCGCTACGAGCAGGCCGTCTTAGCGGCTTTTCTCAGCCGGGGGCTGTACTCGCGCTACCTGAGGCGGGTCGGCAACCTGTACCGCAGGCGCAGGGCGGCTCTTACCGAAGCGCTTTCCGCAATCGACGGCGTGAAAATAAGCGGCGACGAGGGCGGTATACATTTTCTTTTGACGAACGAACGGTACTCAGAGGATGAGCTTATACGCCGGGCTTCCGACGCCGGAATAGTCTTTCGCGGGCTCAGCCCCTTCTGTCACGGCGCCGTCCCCCTCGCCTCGACCCTCGTCGTGGGCTACGGCGGGCTTGAGGACGGGAAGATAAAAAAAGCGGCGGAGCTTTTAAGCTCCGCCTGGTAAGATGACTGTCAGCCAATTTTTCTGTTAAGCGCCCGAAGCCCAGCGGCCATTCCCCAGGTCGCAAGGAGCATTGCGGCAAAAATGCCGAGCCCGGGGATAGCGCCCCAGCTTAAAAAGCCGTACCAGTCGTTGGTGTCCGGCCACTCCCCCTTGCCGTTTATGAGAATGTTAGCAAGGTAGAACGCGGAGTAGGCCAGCATCGGGATAATGGCAGCGAATGTATCGCTGAATTTCGAGTCAGGATTCTCGAAGAAGAAAGCGTAGTCTACTATTGCAGCGATTGGCACGAGAAGGTGAAACCAGAGATTTGCGCCGCTGAACATAGTGCCGTAGCCGAAAACCGGACCGAGAAAGGCCATCACGGTCATAAACGTGAGGGCGACGGCCGTCGTCGCAGTATGCTTCAAAACCGCCGCGCGGCGCGGAACGCCCTTTCCGATTACAAGCGCGGCTATGTAGATAAGCGAGGCTAAGCCCATAAGAAGGTTTGACAGAACGGTAAAGTATTTCAGCGCACCCCAGCCCGAGCTTGACAATAGGCCGCCCGCAGAAAACATCATTTTAAGCCACGCATAGGGTACGGTGACTGCGATAAAAGCGTTTAGCAGTAAAGAAACGGCTTTTTTCATAGAAAAGCACCTCCTGACGCTTGATAATTGCCCCGTTTTTTGATATAGTTTACCATTGATGATGAAAAAAATCAAGAAGGGAGACCCGGCTGATGAAAAAGCCCAGATGGACGCATATCTACGCGGCGATCCTTTTTCTCTTTACCGTTTTCATCGCCCTCGACACCTTCGTTATCTCATATTCCGAGAAAGACGGCTCTCAGGTGGACGAGAGTATGTTTGATAATCAGGGAGAAAACGAAGAACCGAAAAACCCCTGGGTACAGCCCCGCGACGAGGGCGGAGACTCTGACGAGATCTATTATCCGATCGTTACAGAGAACTCATATCAGGCGGAAAACTTCTCCGTCACCATCTCCGAGCTTCGGAAATACGAAACCTCGATCTATGTCGCCGAGGTTAAGGTCAGCTCGGCAAGATATCTTAAGACCGCGTTTGCGAACGACACCTTTGGCAGGAACGTGACCGCCCTCACCTCGGAGATCGCAGAGGATCACCGGGCCGTCTTCGCCGTAAACGGGGATTATTACGGGGCGCGTGAGAAGGGCATAGTAATAAGAAACGGCATACTGTACCGCACTCAGGCCGATTCCCTCGACCTTCTGTGCATATACGCTGACGGCAGCTTCAAGATATATCACGACGGGGAAAGAGACGCCGAGGCTCTCGTGAAAGAGGGCGTGTGGCAGTGTATGACCTTCGGCCCGAGCCTAATTGAGGACGGGGAGATAACCGTTACCGACGGTCAGGAGGTCAAATTCTCAATGCAGTCAAACCCCCGCACCGCGATCGGGATCGTAGACGAGCTATCCTATATCTTCGTGGTATCAGACGGCAGGACGGACGAGAGCCGCGGGCTCTCACTTCTTGAGCTTGCCGATGTGATGCAGGAGCTTGGAGCGGTCACGGCTTATAACCTTGACGGCGGCGGCTCCTCGTCAATGTATTTTAACGGGCGCGTCGTAAACAATCCGACCACCTCGGGAACGTCTATCCAGGAAAGGGGCGTGAGCGACATTGTCTATATCGGCTAAAAGCTCACGGCGCAGGCTGACGGCAAACCTGATAGTCTACGTCTGCGCCACCGCGTTCTGCGCCCTTTTCGGCGCTGTGTACGAGATATTCAGTCACGGGGTGTATTCATATTATATGATATACGCCTTTGCGATCCCCCTCTGCCTCGGTGTTCTCCCCCTCAGCTTTATTATCGCCGGTGTAGGCCGCGTTCCAACTAAGGCCGTCCGCTCCTTCTATGACTGCGGAGTTGCGACCCTCACGGTGGGGAGCATATTCAAGGGCGTGCTCGTGATCTACGGGACTACGAACAGGCTCTCCATAGTGTACCTGCTTGCCGGGATCCCGCTTATCGCGATAGGGCTGATTCTTTACCTCGCACCGTCTACCCTCACTGAAGAATAAAATATTTAAAAGGAGAATATGATTATGAAGCTAAAATATATGAAGGCCTTTGACGGGGATATGACAAAGCTCCCCAAGCGCGAGGTCGAGGGATCTACCCAGTTTAAGGAGCCGGAGAATATAAACAAGTTCGCCCTTCTGGCTAATCTCGCGGCCTTTGCCCTCTCCGCGCTCTGCCTTGTTCCGGTGGTGCTTATCTCCGGCGGCTTTGCGAAAATGTTTGAGGACTTTTGGCCTGCTTACATCCAGCTTAACGTAGCTCTCGTGTTATGCATTATCATAATGCCCATACACGAATGCGTTCACGCCTCGTTTTTCCGCGACGAGGTCAGGTTTTATACCTACATTAAAAAAGGTCTGTTTTTCGTCGTCGGCACCGAGGATATGACGAAGGGCCGCTTCGTTCTTATGTCCATTATGCCGACCGTGCTCTTCGGCTTTATCCCCTATATTCTCTTTTTCATCTTCCCCTCCCAGATCTGGCTCGGGCTTACCGGAGCCTTCAATATCGGCGCGGGATCGGGCGATTTTTTCAACATTTACAGCGCGCTCACCCAGATGCCGAAGGGCGCTCTCACATACATGAGCGGTCAGCACTCATTCTGGTATATGCCGGATAATAGCGGAGAGACGGAAAAATGAAAAAGTATCTTGCAGTAATTCTCGCTCTATTACTGATTATCTCGTCTGTCTCCGCCTGTGAAAAGGCCTCTACCGAGCCGGAGACAGAGCATAACGCCGAACCTGCAGTCAAAGAACCGACTCCCGAGCCTCAGCCGGAGCCGGAGCCTCAGCCCGAACCCGAACCGGAGCCTGAACCTGATCCCCAGCCCGAGCCTCAGCCTGTCGAATACGAGGATCCATACGCCGGATATACTGACGATGGCTACCGTCCGATGATGTGGCGCGTAACGGACGGCGAGGGGCACGAGCTCTACCTGTTCGGCACTATCCATGCTGGCGACGAGCGGATGAATTCGGTAATGAAGGCAGTAACGTCCGTTCTGGGCGGTTGCGACGCTCTCGCAGTAGAATTTGATACGGTGGCGTATAACAGCGATATGGAGACTGCCATCCAGGATATGATGCAGTTTCTTTACAGGGACGGAACGACGATAGTCGATCATATGCCCGAGGAGCTTTACGACAGAGCCGTAGCCCTTTTAAAGGAGGCGGGAGCCTACAGCCCGGTGCTTGAGTATTACAACACCGCGATGTGGTCGCTCCTCTGCGAGCAGGCGGCAGCCGGGCTTTACGCGACTATCGACTTTGAGAATGCCGCCGAGTCGCATCTCATAAACTACGCATATTCCCACGATAAGCCCGTATACAGCGTTGAGTCAGCCTCTTTCCAGTACGCTATGATGAACGGCTTCCCCGAGGAGCTGAACCTTATAATAATCGAGGACACCCTGGACGGTCTCGACGAATACGGCTCGAGCCTCACTGAGCTTTTCGATACCTGGCTGAGCGGCGACTACGACGCGATCTCAAAGCTCGCCCTTTCGGATTATTCCGACGCCGAGCTGACGGAAGATGAGCTTCAGCTTCTCACCGGTTACGATAAAACGATGCTCGACGACAGAAACCTCGGAATGGCCGAGAAAGCGAAGGAATACCTCGCAAGCGGCGAGACGGTCTTTTTCGCCGTCGGTACGGCACATATGCTTGGCGAGCCCGGGATCGTAAGCCTTTTAAGAAACGCGGGATATACGGTTGAGCGGTACGATTACTGAGAATAGCAAAAAAGCTGACCCACAAAAGCGGGTCAGCTTTTTTGGTGCTCCAGCTGGGACTCCTCGCCTTCGGGCGAGCCGGGGCGCGGCTGACAGGGCTCCCAAAAAGCTATGCTTTTTGGGACAAGGAGGAGCGATGGAGTGAATGAGCTTTGCCGTGTCCCTCAGCGGCAAAGCGAACGATACGCAATCCGCGACGACGTGCCACCGGCACGTCATTCACTCCCGCGCCCTTCGAGTCCCAGCGTTTATGGTGCAAAAATATCCACCCCAAACGGGGTGGATATTTTTGGTGCTCCAGCTGGGACTCGAACCCAGGACACCCGCCTTAAAAGGGCGGTGCTCTACCTGCTGAGCTACTGGGGCTTATGGCAGGGATGGCGGGATTCGAACCCACGGATGCAGGAGTCAAAGTCCTGTGCCTTACCGCTTGGCGACATCCCTATATCCCAAAGAAATTTAATATCATTGACGCCGCCGAATAAGGCGGCGTCAATGAATGGGGTGGGTAAAGGGACTCGAACCCTCGACACCCGGAACCACAATCCGGTGCTCTAACCAACTGAGCTACACCCACCATATCATATTGAAAAGAAGAGGAGCGTTTTTTAAGCATTGGGCGCCTATTCAGCCCCTCTCCCCTGACGCTGGCACGCCAAGAGGGATTCGAACCCCCGGCCTACTGCTTAGAAGGCAGTTGCTCTATCCTGCTGAGCTATTGGCGCTCGTAACTTAGGCTTGCGGCCTGTGGAGCGGGTGATGGGAATCGAACCCACGTCCCCAGCTTGGAAGGCTGGTGCACTAGCCGTTGTGCTACACCCGCATTTTGGCCGCCTTGGCCTCAGCTAAAGAATAATATCATAAATATTCCCTGCTGTCAATAATAAATTTTCGCCTTTTTGAGCGTCGCGAAGGCCGCGGGCTTAGAGCTCAACGGCCTTTTCAACGTCCTCCTTCGTGACCCCGATGAGGTCGTCCTTCGTCGGCTCCTCAAGCTGGGCGACACGGTCGGAATGGACGGAGACCACGTTTTCAAAAATATTGCGCACGGTGCGTCCGTTTCCGAAGTTCTCGTCCCTCGTCTCATAGAGGTCGTTCAGATAGTTTTTAAGGTAGGTCTCCGCTTCCTCGTCAAGCTTGTACTGGTTCTTATTGCAGCGGAGCTCAAATATCCTGTAAAGCTCCTCGCCGTTATAATCCTCAAATACGAAATACCTGTTGAAGCGGCTCTCGAGGCCGGGGTTCGAGCTGATGAATTTCTCCATAAGCTCCTCGTAGCCCGCGACTATTACGACGAGGTCGTCGCGGTGGTCCTCCATCGCCTTAAGTATCGTCTCAACGGCCTCGTGGCCGAAGTCGTTAGCGCCCTCCTGGCTGATAAGGGAATAAGCCTCGTCGATGAAGAGCACTCCGCCCATCGCCTTTTTGATGACCTCGTCGGTCTTGATAGCCGTCTGGCCGACGAAGCCCGCTACGAGCTGGCTTCTGTCCACCTCGACGAGCTGCCCCTTTGAAAGTACGCCAATCGCGTAGTAAAGCTGGGCGACGAGGCGGGCGACCGTCGTCTTTCCCGTTCCGGGGTTGCCCATAAAGACTAAGTGCAGGCTCATATTCGGCGTGGGCAGGCCCTGCTCCTCGCGGAGCTTGCGCACCTTGGCGAGGTTAATGAGGCTGCGGACGTTCTGCTTTATCTTATCAAGGCCGATAAGGCTGTCGAGCTCCGCTAAAAGCTCGTCTAAATTCGGTCTCTCCGGCTCCTCCTCCGCCTTCGTCTTGGGCGCGTTGGGGCTGAGGGCGTCGGTCTCGCCCATTTCGCGCAAAAGCTTCTTCGCGGCCTCGTCCGCCTCGTCCATGCTGGTCTTGAGCCCGTCCATATCGGTCTTTGAGGTGGGTATACCCGCCCCGCCCGCGATGGAATCGAGCATATCGTTCAGATGCTTGAGGCTGTCGATATAGCTCCCGGCGGGCTTCAGCCCGTAGGAGTTGAAGTCTACGTTCATTCCGTATTCTTTTTTCTTTTTATCTGCCATTTCCCGTCACCCGCCGAAGAAAATGATTTTGATTAAAACTCCGCGTTTCCAACCGTGCGCGGATGGAGCTCCACGTCGCGGATGTTCGTTACTCCCGTGAGGTACATGACCATGCGCTCGAAGCCGAGGCCGAAGCCCGCGTGGCGGCAGGAGCCGTAACGGCGGAGGTCGAGGTACCACCAGTAATCGTCCTTATTGAGTCCGAGCTCATCCATGCGCTTCTCGAGGACGTCTATTCTCTCCTCGCGCTGGCTGCCGCCGATTATCTCGCCGATGCCGGGCACGAGGCAGTCGGACGCGGCGACGGTCTTCCCGTCGTCGTTGAGGCGCATATAGAAGGCCTTGATATCCTTCGGATAGTCAGTTACGAACACGGGGCGCTTGAATACAGTCTCCGCAAGGTATCTCTCGTGCTCGGTCTGGATATCGCTGCCCCACTCGACGGGATAGTCGAATTTATCGTTGTTCTTCTTTAAAAGCTCGATGGCGTCGGTATAGGTGATGCGGCCAAACTCGCTCGACGCTACGTTTATAAGCCTCTCCTTGAGCCCCTTGTCCACGAAGCTGTTGAAGAAGTCCATCTCCATCGGGCAATGCTCCAAGACGTAGTTGATTATATACTTTAGCATGGCCTCCATGCACTCGAGGTCGTCGTCCAGATCGGCAAAGGCCATCTCCGGCTCGATCATCCAGAACTCGGCGGCGTGGCGCTGGGTGTTGGAATTCTCGGCGCGGAAGGTCGGGCCGAAGGTGTAAACGTCGCCGAAGGCGAGGGCGAAGTTCTCTGCGTTGAGCTGACCGGATACGGTAAGGTTCGTCGCCTTGCCGAAGAAATCCTTTGAGTAGTCTATGCTCCCGTCCTCGTTGCGCGGGGGATCGGCGGGGTCTATGGTGGTGACGCGGAACATCTCGCCCGCTCCCTCAGCGTCAGACCCGGTGATTATCGGGGTGTGGATATAGACGAAGCCCCTCTCGCGGAAGAACTCGTGGATCGCCTGAGCCGCAGCCGCGCGGACGCGGAAGGTGGCGGAGAAGAGGTTAGTTCTCGGGCGGAGATGCTGGATAGTGCGCAAAAACTCAACGCTGTGGCGCTTAGGCTGCAGGGGATAGTTCGGGCTCGATACGCCCTCGACCTCTATCTTTTTCGCCTTGAGCTCAAATGGCTGCTTTGCCCCGGGCGTTAGCACGAGAGTACCCTTGACTATGAGGGCGGCGCCGACGTTCTGACGGGCGATCTCATCGTAGTTTTCAAGCGTCTCCCTCTCGAAAACCACCTGAAGAGGCTTGAAGGCGCTGCCGTCGTTCAGCTCGATGAAGCCGAAGCTCTTCTGATCGCGGAGATTGCGAGCCCAGCCCATTACGGTGATTTCCTGATCGGCAAACTGCGCCGGATCCTCGTAAAGCTTGATTATTTTGGTCCTTTTCATTATTCTATCATCCTTTTCGGTTAATTTCTCACCAATATTTCCTCGCGGATAGCCCCGTATCCCTCGGAATAGTTCACGAGATCGGAGTCCTTTACTATTCTTCCGACGGCTATCGAGACCTTTCCGCTCTCTACCATATAGACTAGCTTATCGGCCTCAACGGCGCGAAGCTCCGCGTTCACCCCCAGCTTTTCGCAGATGAGGCGGGCGAGGGTTATCTCCGTTCCGTAAAGCTCCCCGTCCTCGCCAATATAAGCGTAGGGATAGAGATCGGGGCAGACGGCAACTGTGAGGTAGATATCGCCGGTAAGCTCCACGTCGCCTGCTTCCTCAAGCCTGTCGATGCGCCCGGACTTCTTAAGCTCCGAAAGAGCGGAATTTACGTTTTTCAGAAGGGTCTCGTTCTCCTGAGAGACGGCGATAAAGAACTCGCCCTCGTAAAGCGGCTCGGAGAGCTTTTTAGCGCCACCGTAGCCGAGAAGAGTGCCGGAGTCGACCCCGTCGCAGACGACGGCGTCTATTCTCCCCTTCTTAAGCTCATCCATCATCTCCGCCCCCGACTGGTAGCGGCGGACGGTCACGTTTCTCATATTATCCAGAAAGCCCTCTGCGGCTGTGTCTGACAAAACTCCGACCGTTCTGCCCGAAAGATCCTCCGGGGAAAACACCTTGTTCGGCACGGTCGAGCCGGAACAGGCGCTTAAAATCGCCGAGATCAGGATAAGTGCGGCGATGATCCTGCAACAAAAAAACTTCTTCATATATGTAAAACCTGCTGACTGAAAAATGACAGATATATATTTTATTATAAATCGTCGGTTTTATCAACAGGTTTTTTTAATTTTACAGGCTCAATTTGCTTTTAAGGGCTGAAATCGCCTCGTCGCAGGCGGATTTTGACTCCGCCTCGGCGGTGATCCTCAGTTCTCCCTCGTTTCTGCCGGGGATAACCCTAAGCTTTGCCCCCAGCTCCGAGAGCAGCAGACCGGGCTCCGACTCCTCCGCCGCCTCGATTAAAAAGCGTTCGCTGATCTCGCGCATAAGCCCGGCTCGCGGTCTTTCGGTCTTTAGCCGGACGTCCTCCCTGTGGTATTCAGGGAGCGCGTCGATAAGCTCTGCAAGGGTCTTCCCCTCTCTCCTCATTCTGAGAGCGGTCACGGCGGCGGCTTCCGCAGCGTCGCCGACGTCCGCCGCATGATCGCGGCCGGCGCCGACAAGGTGTCGGTGAACTCGGCCGCCGTGAAGGATCCGACCCTCATCACGCAGGCCGCCACGGCGTTCGGCACGCAGGCGATCATCGTCGCGATCGACGCGAAGCAGGTGGCGGGCAACCCCAACAAGTGGGAAGTGTACTTGGCCGGCGGACGCACGCCCACGGGCATCGACGCCGTCGAGTGGGCTGCCGAGGCGGCCAAGCGCGGCGCTGGCGAAATCCTCCTGACCAGCATGGACCGCGATGGCACGCGCGACGGTTTCGACTGCGCGCTGACCCGCGCCGTTGCACGCGCGGTCGACATCCCCGTCATCGCCAGCGGTGGCGTGGGCAACCTCGAGCACTTCGTCGAGGGCATCATCGACGGCGAAGCCGACGCCGTCCTCGCGGCGAGCGTCTTCCACTTCGGCGAGCTGACGATTCGCCAGGTGAAGGAGTACATG
>ONGN01000042.1 GCA_900317385.1 uncultured Eubacteriales bacterium | reverse complement strand
CGTGCCGTTATTGAGGCTCGCGCTCGTGACTCCGTTTATAAGGAACATCTGCAGGTTGAGATAATCCGCCGTAGTGCTGCTCGACTTATGCGTGCTTTCAATAAAGCCGCTTTTCGTCACCCAAAGCAGCTTGGGCTCAAAGTCGAAAGTAAGGCTTGTCGGATTCGCGCTCCCGTAAGCGCCCGTGCCGCTGTACGTTCCGAATGCTATCTTTACCCCGCCGAGAAGCGTTTTCAGCTCCGAGACAAGCAGCTTCTTCCCCGTCGCCGCAGAGACGTCGTCAAGGCATATATAGTCCGTATCCGCGACAGACGCCGCCGTTATAGCCGTCGCTCCGTTAATAAGGGCGTAGAGCCCCTTTGCCGCCGTAGTCTGACCCGTGCCGCCCTTGGTAAGCGGCACGGTCGGCAGCCTCGCCGAGTCCAGCGTCCCGCCCGTGATATCAGCGGCGGCGTGCCCGTGTGCCGAAGGTGGCATCGTCGAGGGGAAATCCGTCACGTCGCTGACCGTATGCGTATGCGAGAAGTCGGTAACGTCGGCCTTAACGTGCGTATGTGCCGAGGGCGTTCTCGCGTCGGAAAGGCGGGAATCGTCAGTGAAAACAACCTGTTTCGCTCCGCCTGCGGGATCGTAGACCGAGGCGAGCATATCGCCGGTGCCCACTCCCGGGTCGCCTTTATCTCCCTTGTCGCCTTTCTCGCCTTTTTCGCCCTGTGGTCCCTGTATGCCCTGTATGCCCTGCGGTCCCGTGTCCCCCGTGTCGCCTTTATCGCCCTTATCGCCTTTCGGCCCCTTTATGAGCCTCGCCTCGGGAAGCTCGAAGCTGAGAGTGCCGGGATCGTCCGTAAGTTCAAGTCTCACGCTCATCAGATCACCGCCTCGCTTAATGCGTCGTTTACGAAGACGTACCTCTTTTTCTCCGCTCCTATGACTCCGCCGCCTAAAAAGCGCACCCTGACGTCCGCCTCGATAACGTCGTCCGCCGGAAAGCCGAAGCTCTCCTCCTGAGTGATAGGAACGTAAAAAATCCCCTCCTCCGCGTCGTAGCTGACCTCATCAGGCCAGGTCTTCCGGACGTGTCCGATGCAAAACTCAATGAGCTCTACGTTCGCCACGTCGAGCGGCTCTCCGTTCAGCGTAACGCTCACGGGGTAGCCGTACTCGTCGCCCTCTTTTATCCTGTTTCTTGCCATCACTCGATCCTCTCTTCCGCTCTCTCGATCTCGCTGATAAGCCCGCGCCTGTCGGGGATATACCCGTCGGGAATGCGCTCAAGATACTGCCGAACGTCGATTTTCCCCTTCGCAAGGAGGTTATCAAGCGTCTGTATGCCCGCAATCTCCGAATAATAGGAGCTTGCGCCTACGTCGATCTTCATTGAAACGGGCAAACTCTTGAAAACGCCGAAGTCGAATTCCCGGCTAATTTCGGTGGGAATCTCGGTATCATCGGGCAAAAAACCGTCCTTTATCCCGTTTCTTATGCTCTCCGCGATGTCAGGCGGAGTCTCGATATCTACAAAGCGCTTGCCGTAGAACTCCGCGATGAACTCAAGGTATATCCTCGCCAGATCCTTAACGCATTTGTAAAGGTTCTGCTTCGTCATCTCGTTCGGCGTCGCCGCCGCCCTCTGCAGGGCGACTATCGCCGAGGTGTTGTCCGGCCTCACCTCTCCCGTCGCCGCAGCCGTAACTCCGAGGTTCGAGTTCGTCATCGAGATCGCCTCTCCGATAAAGCGGCTCACGTCCGGCGAAATAACGGCTGGGTCCATATTCTTCGCAACGGTGTTGATATCCCCGCCGTTAACGGCGATTGCAGCCCCTATCCTGTTCGACCATCGGGCGACCCTCGTCCTGTCGAAGATGACGCGGGGATATGCCGTGGTCATAAGGCTCAGCATAGCCATCGCCCAAAGCTTATTTACGAAAATCTGATTCGGGATAAGTCCCGTTATCATCGCCTGCCCGTGGCAGGAGTCCTGCACCCTGTCCCAGGGGAGCCATACTATGGGATAAAGTCTTATGCCGAGCTCCCAGGGCTTTCTGACCTCCGCCCTCTGCGTGCACTCATAGCAGCTTATCCCGCCATTTTCTCCCCTGTAAAAAATGGTCAGCACCGTGACCTTGTCGTCGGTACGCCGTCCCCCGTCGACGGGAGCTCCGTCCTCATCGGGAGCGATATCCTCCCAGTCGGGGCTGCCTCTCTTCAGCGCCTCGCGCCTCACCTCGTCGGCGGGTCTCCTCTTCTCGATGATTATGTAGGGCTGTGCCTCCACCCTCGGGTCGTTCGGGTTTCCGAAATGCACCCGCGTATTCTCCACCGTCTCGCTTTTAATGGAGCCCTTCGCGTCCTGTCCCGTCTCGGTTTCGGGATCCCAGTAGGTGTATATGCAGCCGTCGCCCCTAACGGCGGCGTCCCTCGCAAAAAGCCTTAACAGGGCGGAAAGCCCGTTCTCCTCGCCTATCCTCTCAAGCTCCTCTGTAAGTATCCTCGCGGGCTCCTTCAGATTCTCGCTGTCGGCAGCCGCAGCGAGGGGCGATACCTGTATCTTGATATTGTCCGAGGTGATCGAGGCCACCGTGAACATAACGTCCTTCTTTAAAAAGTTGAATACCGGCGTGGGCAGACCGTTCGCCTCAACGCCCTCCCACTGCTTGCCGATGTAAAAGTTCTCGTTCGTGTTCACCGTATCGTAGAGATCTATCGCGCTCTTAAAGCCCCTCGATTTCTCATAAAGCCTGAAACAGAGCTCGGGGCACAGCTCCTCTCCCCCGAAAATATCATTTTCCTTCCTCTTCTCCATAGCTCCTCACCGCCTTCTTTGCCTTTAAATAGTCGTAACTCTGAATGCTCCTGATAGCGTCCGCTATCGCCTTTTCCTCGCCGCTTGTCTCCGTCTCCTCCCGGTCTCCGAATGGCTCCGGCCTAAGCCTCTCCTCGCGCGAGAGCCTAAAAAGCCTCAGCGCGATAAGTCCGAGCGCGGCCGCCGCCTCGACAGCCGCTATGGCTGCAAGCAGCACAACGATCACTTCCATAATCCGTTCACCTCCCCGAATGAAAAATAGTCCTCGGGCGTCTCTCCTCCCCTCATAAAAGCGTCGTAGCTCCCGTCGGAAAACTCCGGTGCTTCCTTCAAGTCTCCGGGGTCGGCGGGTATCACGCGCGAAACGCAGAAGTATCTGACTGAATCCACCGTGTGCGTCCTCTCGTGCGGCTCCTTGGCGCAGTCGTCCGGGTCAGCTTCGTCCGCCTGTATGGCCATGAGGTCTCCTATCGTTTCCTGAGCCGAGGAGAAAAAGATCATCCCCGGTCTTCCGTCCTCTCTTATAGCTAAAGCGTCCTTAATAAGCATGTGTCCCTGTACCCTGTTGTTGTCCGCCTTAATAAGCGGTACTCCGCCCTGAGCGAAAAGCTCCGCCATCATGCGCCCCGTGTCCTTCTGTCTCGCCCAGAGGTCGGGCGGGGCGAAGGTCGCCTCAATCCTCTCGCCGGGAAGCGTCCTCTCAATTATCCCTGCCGCCGCGTCGCGGACTATAAGCCCCTTCTTCTTCCACTCCCTGTAGCACCACGAGCGCCCGTCCTCATCGACCGCCCACCAAAGGCAGGCGAGGGCGTCAAGCCCGTAGTCTATGCTCCTGTACCGTCTCCAGTGCTCCGGTATGCGGAATGGCTCGCAGGTGTGCGCCCCAAGCCTGAACTCCGGGAAATAGTTTCCGCCTATGCTGTCCCAGTCCCCGTAGCGGTAGGCCGCCCTCAGGCTCTCCGGCATATTCGCCAGCATCCTGAGATATCCGGGCGAGGAGCGCATAAGCGCCTCGTTGTCCTCGACCGTCGCCGGAATGAATGAGTAGTCCTCCGGGTTTTCCCTCTCCTCGGGGTCAGCGCTGTCCGTGCGAAAGTCCCTGTCGATGAAAAGCCGCTTGACCCATGAGTGCCCGACCCCGCCGGGATTGCAGGTCAGATACATCCGCTTCGGAAAGGCGTTCACCCCTCTGAGACAGCCGCCCAGAAAATTAAAGGCTCTCTCGGTAAACTGCGTCGCCTCGTCGATAAAGATCCAGTCGAATTCAAGTCCCTGGTACTCCTGCTCGCTCATCTCTCCTGCCCAGTGTCCGAACTTGATCGTGGATCCGTTCTTGAAGGTCATCACCCTGCTCGATCCGTTGTAGCTCGATACTTCCTTTGGCGCCAGCCTCAGGATCGGCCTGATGTGATTTTCCTCAAGCTCCGGATAAGTCCGCCTCATGATCAGTATCCTTATCCCCGGATTCATTAGCGCGCCGCCTATAGCCTTTACCCTGACCGCCCAGGTCTTCCCTCCGCCCTTCGCCCCTCCGTATGCCGTGTAAAGCGTCCTGCTTTTGAAAAATTCCTCCTGCTTCGGGTTCGGTTTCCCCACGTTCCAAATTACTTCTTTCATCTCATTAACTCACTTTTTTAAGCTTTCTCGGCAAAAAATAAAGGGCTATTTAAAAACGTCCTCCGTCCTGCCTTCAAATCTGACAGTAAGGATATCCGGCCCGTCATCTCCGTCCTCGCCCTTGAGCTCTTTTAAGAAGAACGTGGAAAACGTGGCCCACTTTGAGTCCGAGAGCCCCTTCTTTACCCAGAAATACTCCCTGTAGCTCTGAAGCCTCTCGGCTTCCTTCCGCTTTGCCTCTCCTCTCTCGCCTCTGCGCATAGCCGCAAGCTCGTCCTCGGTAAGCCCCAGAAGCTTTTCCGTAACGTGAGCTACCGGAGGCTCGCCCGTCGCTTCGCAGTAGTCAATAAGCTCAGCGACCTTGTTTTTAAGCTCGTCGATCCTTATAGGCCATAGCCTCCTTCCCCCTTGAGATGGTTAAAGTATATCAGACCGATCCTCTCCCCGAAAGGCAAAATAAATTAAACTTTTAAGTTTTTGTTTTAGTTGCTGATTATGCCAGAATAAAAGAAAAGAGGCGGTTTCCCGCCTCTTAAAAGTTCCGAAATATTGAATTTCCGGTTCCGATTTTTTAGTCCCGTCCCTTTAAAATCGGTCTCAGCCTCTTGTAGGTGAGAACGGTGAGCAGGAAGCTCAGAAGCCCCTTAGCGAGGGTAAATGGCAGGTTGAAGATGAGAAGGCAGGAGAGGAGGCCGTCCACTCCGGACAGTATCGCCTGATATGCCTTTATGATGCTCTCAAGGGGCATAAAGTTCATATAGAAGGGATAAGTGATGAAATAGTTTATCGGCAGGCTGAGTAGCGCCATAGCGACGGAGCCGATAAACGAGCCTATGTAAGCTCCCTTTTTTGTTTTGTTAAGCTTGTAGATAAGCCCCGCCGTAACGGTGAAAACCGCCCCGAGCAGGAAATTTGAAAGCTCGCCGACTCCCGCCGTCTTTGTTACAAGAAGATGCAGAAGGTTTTTTACGAGGCAGACCGCGCCCCCGTAAACCGGTCCGAGGGCGAAGGTCGCGAGTAGGGCGGGGAACTCCGAGATGTCCATCTTGATAAACGACGGCATTATCGGCACCGAGAAGTCGAGGAGCATGAGCACGAAGGCGACCGCGCTTAGCACGGCCGTTACCGTAAGGTTGCGAACTGTTTTGTCTCTCATTTTGATTACCTCCGAAAATAAAAATACGCCCGATCGCGCATCGACCGAGTGTATGATGGGAGGCAAAAGCGCCCCATGCTCTTCTCTCATCCAGACTGTACTGTCGGTATCGGAATCTCACCGATTCGGCCCGAAGGCTCGCGGACTTTACCGCCGGTCGGGAATCCCGCAAAGCGGTCACCCTGCCCCGAAGACGCACGATATTAGGTTTTCCGAGATCATTATATGCCGATATTTGAAAAAATCAACCCCCAAAATAGCCTTCCCCTTGAGGGGAAGGTGGCGCGCAGCGCCGGATGAGGTCGTAAATATTCTCAATAGAACAGGTTGTATGGCAGCAGAAAGGTATATGGCGCGGTGACAACGGCGATCGCCAGCGCCGACAGCGTCTTCTGCTTTTTCGTCAGATCCGCGTATTTAAATGCGACGAAACGGTCAAGCAGGAAGATGACCGCCGCCGAAATAATGATCGCAATTGCGGCGAAGACGTAGCTGTAAGCGTTGGTTCCGTCCAAAAATGAAGCGTCGCGCCAGCCTTCAATAAGCCGGTACATTAGTTCGCTGTTGCCGCTGATCAAGATTATACGGGAATTCACAATTTGTCCGATAAATAAAAATGCCGCACCGCAAATATCGCCCAAAAAGCCGAAGACCCACACCTTCCAGATGTTGTACTTATAGAATCTGCGGTTGAACGAGCCGAAAACGATCCGCGATATCACGAGCATAACTGCGGAGTCTATCAAAAAGTTGCCGACCAGCGCAATAAGCGCAAGCCACGGAACCAGCGCTATCAGCATATACGGCGGAAATATTAGATTATAAAGCCTGACCCGTTTTTTCATATCGCGTACCCCTTTTATTTTGCCCTTAGCCTTCCCCTTGAGGGGAAGGTGGCTCGGCGAAGCCGTGACGGAGGAGGTGGTACCGTCAAGCTCCACGTAAAGTAATCTCAGTCGGCGTCTTCGGTTTCGATGACGGTGACGACGCCCTCCTTGACGCAGCACCAAAGGTTATCGTCTATATTTTTTATCTTGTCATATTCGAGAGGCAGGAGAAACTTCCCTTTTGAAGAGTAAAGCCCGTAGATGAACCGGCGCTCATACTTTTTCCCGTTGGACAAAAAATAGAATGAGGAGTGCCCGGTGAGCTCGGTATACTCCGATATCGCAACCGCGGTCACGCCGTTTTTATCGGGTACTTCAACTATGGCAAAGTCCTTATTACAGAGCCACGGGAACAGAGTTTCGCCCCTGCTGTTTATGTAGTGCTGTCGAAAGTCGCTTTCGCCGTACTGTCCGCCGCGCTCGTAAACGAGTATCAGGTCTTCGTTGCATTCGGAGATTGAGTCAATCGAAGGCTCCAGCAGTATTTTACGCTCCTTTGTGTCGTATATGCCGACGAGCTGATCGCGGCCATAATCGTTGCGCTCATACGAGAACTCAAGAAATCGTGTATCATATTCGTAATAGCAATCGAGATACGGGAAATCCGTACCGGGGATCTCCCTGCCCTCGGTATCGATGAGAAGCCACCCGCGACCCGGCTCCGAAACGACGGCGACGCCGTATTTATTGAAGGGATAAGCCTCGCTGAACCGGAAACCGATGGCCGTCTTGCCCCTTCCGTCGATATAGCCGAAATGATTTTCGTACCACCTGTCGCCGTCTTCGCTTCTGTACCACGTTCTGTTCAAATTGACCGCCGCGAGGCCGAGCGTAAAATTATGGGCATAGGCATACTGCGGCTCGATCACGAATTTCCCCGCCTCGTTCCTGAATCCGAAGGTGCCGAACGTGTCGTCCGGCTCCCAACGGACCTCGGTCGTTGACTCCGCCTTCAGCGGCTCGTCCAGACCCTCGTCATCCATCCAGTACTCGTACCATTCCTCTTTCTCGTCATCGTCAAAGAATGCGCCGCCTTTGAAAAACCCGGGCTCATACGGCGTCTCGTTTCCGGACGCGTCATAATATGAATCTCCGATCAAAAATATTCGGCGTTCCTTTTCCGCCAAAAAAGCGTTGCTTCCCTTTTTGCTGAACAGTATTTTCATATCGCGTACCCCTTTTATTTTGCCCTTTGCCTTCCCCTTGAGGGGAAGGTGGCTCGGCGAAGCCGAGACGGATGAGGTGGTATAATATCAATACACGAAATTGCGTCCCGGCTCGGAGAAGTCGCGGAGCCTTCTCTCGTAAACCTCAATGGCGGTCTTCTCGCAGGCAAGGGTCGGCTCGGAGACGCCCATCAGCCCCAGAAGGTACTTCGTGAACGGCGGGTTCAGCACGAGGAGCGGCCCGATAAGATAGGTCATCATAAGGTTATTGTCCCTTATCCCCTCTGCCTTCGCTTCCGGGTTGAGACCCGCTCCGCGAATGGTGGTAAAGAGGCCCGTCCCGTTGTCGCCGTAGCTGTGTCCGAACTGCCCCTTGAAGCCGACTATCTTCATTCCCTCGAGCTCGCCGAGGTAGAGTGCGTTGTACCTATTCAGCATATGCCTCGTCGCGTGGGTGGGATAGAGGCCGAGCATCTCGATCTTATTCCCGTTCTCCTCCTCGATATACTCGCCGAAGATCTCGAGGGCGTTCCCGGTGACGAGGGTGACGCCGCCCTCGGCGGTGCGCTTTTTTATCTCGTCGACGTAGGGCCTCAGCGCGTCTCTCGCGATCTCCTGACCGCGCTCCGTCGTGCCGCCGAGGTAGAGGAGGTCTGTCTTCTCCGAGATAAAGCGCGGCTTTTCGGTAAGCTTCGTGTTCACTATCTCCGCTCCCGCCGAGCGGGCGAGGTATTCGGCGTTGTACAGGTCGCCGTACAGGTTGCATAGCTCGGGATAAAGCACCTCGATTTTCATTTCTGCGCCGCCTCCTTTGCGAGAGCTTTTATCTTTTCGCGGACCTTGAAAACGTAGTCGAGCTGATCCGCGGCGTAGAACATGTAGACCGTGCTTCCGTCCTTGAAGCGCAGGCTCTCGGTGGCCTTTTCCGCGTCCTCGATGCAGTCGATCTTATCCTCGGCGACCCCCGCGAGCATAAGGCGCAGCTTATAATCTATCGCCCTCGGCCCGGTCGCGATAATGTGGGTTATCTCTGGCGTGTTCAAAAACTCGAAGTCGCAGTCGTAGAGCCACGAGGTATTCTCCGACCAGTGCCGCTCGTCGGTCATGCAGCTCATCATCATAAAGAGCTCCTTCTCGCCCTCTCTGTGCGAGACGTAGTCGAAGGCTCGTGAGGAGGCGAGGGCGTTGAGCCCCTTCGCCATCTGGTTCGTAAGGGTCACGTTTCCGACCTTC
Source organism: uncultured Eubacteriales bacterium (assembly GCA_900317385.1). Lineage (GTDB taxonomy): Bacteria > Bacillota > Clostridia > Oscillospirales > Oscillospiraceae > RUG626. Next base: position 2,786 of record ONGN01000042.1, on the reverse strand, counting down.
TCGGAGCCGTACCTCGTGGCAACGACCTCCATACCGTCCATGATTTTGGCGATCTCCTTGTGGCTCATTCCGAGCTCGCGGGCGATGGAGATGACGGTGACCATATTGTATACGTTGAAAATGCTGTCGCTTATAAGCCTGTACTCACCCTCGCCGTTCTTGTCCTTCACCCTCATCGTCATATTCTCAAGGCTGACGTCAGCTCCCGCGTAGTCGTACCCGGGCGCCTTAAAGCCGCAGGCGGGGCAGTAGGCCTTGCCGATGTGGTGGTATCTCAGGTACTCGTACCTGAGCTCGTGCGAGCACTCCGGGCAGATGCGGATATCGCTCAGCCTGTTGTGGCACTCTGTAACGTCGGTCTCCATCTTCTCGATGCCGAAGTAGACCCGCGCGTTATTCGGCGCGACGCGGGAGGAGATGAGGTCGTCCGCGTTTAAAACGAGCTTAGTATCGGAGGGAATGTTAGCCGTTAAAAAGTCCGCGATATACTGCGGGTGTGCGTTTCTCATTATCGAGTCGCGAAAGAGATTCGTGATAGCGATGATTTTCGGCTTAACGTAGGGGTAGATGCGCTTGGCGCTGCGCTCGTCCACCTCGAGAACGGCGGTGTCATACTTTGCCCTGTTGAAAAGGGTAACGCCGTTTAAAAGCGCGGTGGAGATGCCGGAGTTAATGTTCGAGCCCGCTCTGTTGTTCAAAACCTTTTTCCCGGAGCGTTCGAGTAGGTCGACCGTCATATTCGAGACCGTCGTCTTCCCGTTCGTACCGGTAACGGCAATTATCGTTTCCGGCTTTGCAACGTATTTGAGAAAGTCGGGGCAAATTTTTAACGCAAGCTTTCCGGGGAAATCCGTCCCGTTATGCCCCGTAATCTTGAGGAGCGGCTTTGAAAGCTTCGCGAGTATCAGGGCGATAATAAATCTGAGCTTCATTCTGACGCCTCCGTTCTCTCGTGATTCTTCTTTGCGACGAGGCGGTTTATCTGAACTCCGAGATCGTAAAACTTCCGCTCGTAGTCTGTCATAATACCGCATACCCCGTCCGCGTGCAGGTCGGTCGTGACTTCGTAGAGCCCCCAGCCGTTCTGGCTGAAGCTCTGCACGCTCCATAGGTAGAGCGGCCTGTTGTCGGTCTTGAAGCGTATCTCGCCGTCCGGCCTGAGGACGGTCTCGTAGAGCTTCAGAAACGCGGGCGCGGTGAGCCGTCTTTTCGCCTGACGCGATTTCTTCCACGGGTCGGGGAAGTTGATGTATATCCCGTCGGCCTCTCCGGGAGCGAATATCTCGGTAAGGCGAGCGGCGTCGATGTCGATAAAGCGGACGTTTTCGATGTTCTCCGCCTTCGCTCTCTCCATCGCGACGACCATGGCGTCCGGCACTCGCTCAACGGCGATCAGGAGGGTGTTCGGCTCTGTCTTCGCGGTCTCGGCGGTGAATCTGCCCTTGCCGCAGCCGAGCTCTATCCAAAGCGCGTCGTATCCGGGAAAAGCCTCGCGCCAGCGCCCGGCGAGCTCCTCCGGCTTCGTGATGAGCCAGTCGGCGCAGGCCGCCATACGCGGCTCAAGATTGGGTTTTTTTCTCATTCTCATAGGTATAAGACCTCGCAAAAATATAGATCGCCGTATATTGTACCACACATTTGAGTAAACATCAAAATATTTCTTGAAATAAAAGAGAAAATAGTATATAATTTCTAAGGTTATCCGGGTGTAGCGCAGTTGGTAGCGCGCGTGCTTTGGGAGCGTGTAACACCCCCCGCCCTCCGGAAAAATCCGAAAGCCCGAAACCCCTTGAAAAACCTCAGTTTTTCGCCCATTCCCCTCTCGCAAATTCCCTCGAACATGGGCCTCTGACCACATGTTTGACCACAACGGCAGAATAAGAAAATCGAATATCCGGGTGTAGCTCAGATGGTAGAGCGCGTGGTTTGGGACCACGAGGCCGCTGGTTCGAAACCAGTCACTCGGACCAAATAGGCGGTTTTTACCGCAAAAAGCCGCAGGGATTGCTTCTCTGCGGCTTTTGATATAAAAATGATTGTTATACAGCTGACATTGGGAGGCAAAGCAACTATGAGCAGCGTATTAAAGAAAGCGAAAGACTTGGTCTTGAGGTTTTGGGGGAGCGCACTCCGTTTCTCAATTTCACAAGTACTCTCTCGATGGTTAATTCTGTTTGCTCTATTTTTTGTAGGGAGCGTAATTCTTGAAGCTATAGCTAATATTTCGTATTCAGACATATGGCTCTCGCTCTTATCCCGAATACAAAACGAAATACTCGTTCAGACGGGTAAGATGATTCAATTACATATGCTTCGCAAAGCGCTTACTGCATTATTCCTCCTCGTCATATGTTTGCAGATTAATCGAAAAAGAAAACAGAATAAAACGCTGTTCTTTATTATCGAGTTTCCTTACAAAAAAGAAATAGATACCGGTAAAAAGTTAGAAATATGCAATTTAAGACTATCATCATTGACTGATTACAAAGAAATTATTTCTGCCGAAAGAGATTTTATTATCTCATGCTCTCCTATTCCTGTAGTAACAGCTATTCTTGGTTATATGATACAAAAAACCGACACGGCTTCCTTTAACTGGAATTACTACATAGCGCTCTGCGTTGCAATTGTTGTGATATATTTATTCTTTTGTTGGCGAAATATAAAAAAGCGCAGAGAACTCCATTGGATAATGCGCCAATGGGAAGAAGCAAAGTCAGAAATCCTTTCTATTCAATTGCGGCAATAATATCAAGCCAGTACATCTTCCTTTTCCACCTTTTCCC
>ONGN01000056.1 GCA_900317385.1 uncultured Eubacteriales bacterium | reverse complement strand
GGAGGTGCAGCATCTAATGGCAAAGTGCGAATTTTGCGACAAGGACGTCGCGTTCGGTATTCAGGTTTCCCACTCTCACAGGAGGTCCAACCGTACCTGGAAGCCCAACGTGAAGCGCGTCAAGGCTGTTGTTAACGGTTCACCCAAGCATGTTTATGTTTGCACGAGGTGCCTCCGCAGCGGAAAAGTGCAGCGCGCTGTATAAGCCCCGAAAAAGATTATCACCCGCCGATACCGGCGGGTGATTTTTTTATTCGTTATCGCCGCGCTGGCGGATCGTCATCTGGATCGGCGTTCCCTCAAGGCCGAAGGTCGCGCGGATCTGGTTTTCGATATACCTCTGATACGAGAAGTGGAAGAGCTCCGCGTCGTTCACGAACAGGACGAAGTGCGGCGGCTTTATCCCCGTCTGCGTCATATAGAATATCTTGAGCCGCTTGCCCTTGTCGGTGGGCGGCTGAACTCTTGCCTGAGCGTCTGCGAGCACGTTGTTCAGCATTCCGGTGGTTATCCTTGTGGACGCCTGCTGGTTTACGTAATTCGCAAGCTCGAATATCCTGTCCACCCTCTGACCCGTGAGCGCAGAGACGAAGACGATGGGCGCGTATTGCATAAAGCTGAGGTCCGCGCGAATCTTATCGCGCATTTTGTCCATCGTGTTGGTCTCCTTCTCTACGAGATCCCACTTGTTGACGACGATTATGCTCGCCTTGCCCGCCTCGTGCGCCATTCCGGCGACCTTCGTATCCTGTTCGGTTACCCCGTCGCGGGCGTCTATCATAATAAGGCAGACGTCAGAGCGCTCAATAGCCGTCTGAGCGCGCATAACGGAGAATTTTTCGATGCGGTCGGTAACGCGGGAGTGCTTTCTCATACCCGCCGTGTCTATGAGAAGATACTTGCCCCACTCGTTCTCAAGCGGGGTATCCACGGCGTCCCTCGTAGTTCCCGCCATATCGGAAACTATAACGCGCTCCTCGCCCAGTATGCGGTTTATAATGCTGGACTTGCCCACGTTCGGCTTTCCGATAACGGCGATCTTGATTCTGTCTTCCTCGGTCTCCTCCTCCGTCTCCTCGGGGAAATAGCTGAGGCAAAGGTCAAGCACCTCGTCGGTGCCGTGCCCGTGGACGGCGGATACGGCTATCGGGTCGCCTACTCCGAGGGCGTAAAACTCGTATATATCGGGGTTTACTGCGCCGACGGAGTCCATTTTGTTTACGGCGAGGACGACCGGTTTCTTGCTGCGGAGGAGCATATTCGCGACCTCCTTATCGGCGGCCGTCACTCCGGTATTGATATCGCAGACGAGGATTAGGACGGTCGCCGTCTCGATCGCGGCGAGGGCCTGATCCCGCATAAAGGTCAGTATCTCGCTGTCGGTCTTCGGCTCGATACCGCCGGTATCGACGACGTCGAAGGTTCTGCCCGCCCATTCGCACTCCGCGTAAAGGCGGTCTCTCGTCACGCCCGGCGTGTCCTCGACTATGCTTATTCGCTTTCCTGTAAGCTTATTGAAAAGGCAGCTTTTGCCGACGTTCGGCCTGCCTACTATCGCTACGAGCGGTTTCATTTACCACACTTCCTTTTCATCTTCCTCAGTCCATCATCACGGTGAGAAGAGCGTCGCCCCCGCCGGAAATCGGTATCACCGGCACTCCGAGCTCGCGCTCCACGTCGTCGGTCGTGACGTCGTCCAAAAAGACGTTCTCTCCGTCCTTCAGCATCCTGTTCGTTATATATAATCTCTTGCCGAGCTCGCGGCCGCGGAGCTGGGCTATAAGGTCTTTTCCGGTTATCAGACCGGCCACGTCTATACTGTGGCCAAAAAAGTCATTTTTTATAGCATATACCCGCCCGTCTATTTTAGGATGGCGCTCGTGAGCCATTTTCAAAAGCTCGGAGAGCATATAGGCGGAGGCGACGCCCGTCGCCATTGAAAACGGCGTTCCCCTCACCTCGTCCCCGCATGCATCAAGGGCGGCGGAGAACTCGGATATCATAAGCCTTATAAGCCCCACCCCGTTTTCAAGCTGGGGGTACTCCTCATAGTATTCCTCGCCCGGTATATCCCTGCCCGCCTTAAGGAAGAACTCGTCGGAGGCGAAGAAAATCCTTGTTCCGTATTTCTCAAGGCACTCATCGCCGAAGCCGACTATGATATCAAGCGTCTCGGCGGCGTGCTCGGGAGTGAAGGCTTTCAGCGGATAGAGCCCATTGCGGAATTTCGTGAGCCCGACCGGGATCACGGAGACGCTGTTGATCGAGGGATAGAGCGCGGATAACTCGCGCATCGTATACTTAAGCTCCTCCCCATCGTTTATCTCGGGGCAGCAGACGATCTGACAGTTCATCTCAATATCATTTGCCGCAAGTCGGCGGACGATGTCGATGCCCTCCCCCGCCCGCCTGTTTCCGAGCATAAGGCAGCGGAGCTCCTTGTTCATCGTGTGGATCGAGACGTTGATCGGGCTTATTCTCAGGTCGATTATTCTCTGTATCTCGCGCTCCGACATATTCGTAAGGGTAATGTAGCTCCCGGTGAGAAAGCTCAGGCGGACGTCGTCATCCTTGAAATACAGGGTGTCGCGCATACCCTTGGGAAGCTGATCGACGAAGCAGAATATGCAGTTATTCGCGCAGGAACGGGCGTTATCCATTAGATAGGTCTCAAAGTCAATGCCCGCGTCCTGACCGAAGTCTTTTTTAATCTCAAAATCCTCTTTCGTCCCGTCCGGGTGCTCAACGGTGAAAATGCTGTCGTCCCCATATGCGTAGTACATATAGTCAAGAACGTCCTGTATCTTCTTTCCGTCCACCATAAGAAGTCTGTCGCCCTTACGGATACCGGCGCGGAAGGCCGGAGAGCGGGGCTTTACTTCGCTTATCAGGTTTTTCAAGGCTCCGCCTCCTTTAAGGTTACAAAGAAAAAGCGGCGGGGAGCATAGTCCCGCCGCTTTTCATCGGTAAAATTACTTTTCCTCAACAGCCACGACTTCGCGGCCGTTGTAAGCGCCGCAAGCTCTGCAGGCTCTGTGGGGCAGGTTAAGCTCACCGCACTTGGGGCAGGGTACGAGACCCGGAACGCTCAGCTTCCAGTTGGAGCCGCGTCTCTTATCTCTCCTCGCCTTGGATACTTTCCCCTTCGGTACTGCCATTGTTGCACCTCCTGTATTAATCTTTCTCCAGGAGCTGTGCTAAAACAGCCAACCTGGGGTCCTGGTCTTCCCTGCATTCGCAGGGACCGTCGTTTAAATTCTTCCCGCACTTCGGGCAGAGTCCCTTGCAGTTCTCGCTGCAAAGAAATCTCTGATCCATATTAAGCACGAGAGCGGTCGTCGCTATCTCGCCAAGGTCAGCATAGTCGCCGTCGAGAAGATAAGTGTCCTCAAGCTCCTCATCCTGAAGTTCCTCAGCAAGAAACGCCTCTATCGGAATATGAAGTTCCCTGCGGAACTCTTTAAGGCAGCGGGCGCAAATGCAGTCCATCTCGCCCCGGAGCTTCCCCGTTACGCACAGGGCGCCGGCATGATTTCTTATCTCGCCGGAGGCTGTCACCGGAGAGGAAAAGCCGCGCACTCCCTCAAATTCCAGCCCGGAGGTATCGACCTCGAAGCTGAAGGGCAGAAATGCGCCGGATATTTCGATTATATCCTTAAGACTTATCCGCATACCATACCTCGATATTTCTTCATAGAAGCACTATGGTATTATAAAGTAATTATTCGAACTTGTCAAGGAGAAATCAGTTTATTTTTACGTTCTCCCAAAGGCTGTTCATATAGTCGAGCATCTCCTGCGGGAGATTTTTATATGCGTAGGTGTTGTACATAGCGGAAAAGTCGCCCGTTTCGGGATAGAGTATCTCCATAGCCTCATCGCCCATATAGTCGATATACTCGGCGTCGGTGTAAACGACGCGGTTCGGGGATGCGTAGTAGGTGTACTCGGCGTTCGCAACGGCGGCGTCGCGGCTGAGCATAAAGTTAATAAATATCTCCGCAAGCTCCTTATCCTGGCAGCAGGAAGGGATGCACATAGCGTCGACGTAGTAGTTCGTTCTCTCGGGATAGTAGAAGCGGAGATCGACCGTATCAGCCTGCGCGTCGACCATAGTGAAGTAGTCCCCCGCGTAATAAGCGCCTATCGCAGCCTCGCCGGACTCCATCATATTGTAGATCTCGTCCATAACCTGGCCGTAAAGAAGCGGGCGCTGGGTCATAAGCTCTTCATAGGCCTTGTCCCACTCGGCCTTGTCGGTAGTGTTGACGTCTATGCCGAGCTTGTACATAGCGGTGCCGAAGGCGTCGCGTGAGTTGTTGAAGGAGACTATCCTGCCGGAGTATTTGGGATTCCACATGAGCTCCCAGCCCTCGGCGTCAGCCTCGTCGACCTCGTTAGCGTTCCAGATGACGCCGACTATACCGTAGGCATAAGGCACGGTGTACTTGTTCTCCACGTCGTAATAGAGGCCCTTGAAGCTGTCGTCGATATTGGAATAGTTCGGGATATTGGAGAAATCAAGCTCGAGGAGCATATTCTCGGAGATCATACGGGCTATCATATAGTCGGAGGGAATGACCACGTCATAGCTGACCGCTCCGGCGGAGAGCTTCGCGTACATATCCTCGTTTGACTGGAAGGTATCGTAGTTAACGTGTACCTTCTCCCCGTAGGCCTCCTCGTACCAGGCCTCGAATTCCTTAATCGTATCGTAGCTGTCCTCGGAGCCGTCGGAGATGTATTCGCCCCAGTTATATACGTTGAGGGTCCTCGTCTTGCCGTCGGAGCAGCCCGCGAGGCAGGCAAGGAGCATAGCCGCCGCAAGGACGGCGCATAAAACTTTTTTCATCGGTGATTACCCCTTTACTTTGTTCTTTTTCTTCTCTCTCCTCGTGCGAAGGGCGTCGTCGTCCGTAAGATTGGAGACGAGGAGGAGAGCAAGTATCACGAAGAAGATTATCGTCGCAAGGGCGTACATCTTCGGCGTTACCGTCTTCTTCGTCATGTTGTATATCCTTATAGGCAGGGTCTGAAAGCCCGCTCCGGAGGTGAAATAGCTTATCACGAAGTCGTCAAGGCTCATGGTAAACGCCATTATCGCGCCCGTGATAATTCCGGGCATTATCTCCGGGATCGTAACCTTGAAGAAGGCCTGGCGCGGAGTACAGCCGAGGTCGAGAGCGGCCTCAGGCAGGGCGGGATCCATCTGCCTCAGTTTGGGCAGCACCTGCAGGATAACGTATGGCAGGCAGAAGGTGACGTGGGCTATCAGCATAGTCCAGAAGCTCAGGCTGTTCGCAAGGCCGAAAAGTCTTCCGGCGAAAACGAACATAAGCATGAGCGAGATACCGGTTATGATATCAGGATTCGTCATCGGGATATCAGTCGCCGTTTTTATCGCCGTCTTGAGCCACTTATTGCGAAGCCTGTCGATTCCGACGGCGGCGGCAACTCCGATAACGGTTGAGATCGCCATTGAGCTGACTGCGAGGAGCAGAGTGTTCCTCACGCTCTCAAGCGTCGCCTGGTCGCGGAATAGCTCGCGGTACCATTTCAGCGAAAAGCCGGAGAAAACGGAAAGGCTCCGAGCCTCGTTGAATGAAAACACGAGCAGTATGACTATCGGCGCAAACAGGAACGCGAAGATGAGAGCGGTGTATATCTTGGACGCAGTTTTCACGCCTTCGCCCCCTCTCCGTACTTTCCGTGGCCGGTCAGGTACTTGATGAGAGCCATCGCCGCGAGCAGGATTATCATCAGAATGAAAGCCATCGCGGCGGCAAAGTGCAGGTTGTTCGCAACGTACTGTCCCTCGATAGCGTCGCCGATGAGGAAAAAGCGGCCGTTGCCGAGCTTCTGGGAGATATAGAAGGTGCTTATGGAGGGTATCAGCACCATCGTCACCCCGTTCAGTATACCCGGGATACTCAGCGGAAGGATCACGCGGCGCAGCACCTGGCCGCCGTTGCAGCCGAGGTCGCGGGCGGCCTCGATAAGCTTATAATCCATCTTCGCCATAATTGAGTAGATTGGGAGCACCATATAGGGGAAATAATCGTAGACCATTCCGACCACAACGGCAGACTCGGTGCCGATTATGTGCATACGGCCGAGGCCGATGGCGGAGAGAAGACCGTTCAGTATGCCGGTGTCCTGGAGTATAGTCATCCAGGCGTAGGTCCTGATAAGGAAGTTCATCCACATCGGGATCATGATGAGCACCATCATGATCTTCTGCGCTCTCGCGCTGGCTCTCGTCATAAAATACGCGAGAGGATATCCGAGCAAAAGGCAGATCAGGGTGGATATAACGGCAAGCTTGAGGCTGCGCAGAAAGATATCTATATATATCCTGCTGCCTGTCTCGCGGCTCGTCTCGGTAAAGAACTTCGCAATATTTCCGAAGGTAAAGGAAAAGCTGTTATCCGTAAACGCGTAGTAAGCTACGAAAAAGAGCGGAACGATAATGAAGAGGGCCGCCCAGAGGGAGTAGGGTCCCAGCAGCGTGCCGGTGCGCCGGCTCGCGGAGCCGCTCATTCCTCTTCCTCGCTTTCGTTCTCCGATATCTCGTCATATTCCTCGGAGTAGGAGGAATAGTCGCCGAACATACCGGAATAATGGCTCTTTTTCATTACGTGGAAGCCGTCCGGGTCTATTTTGATGCCGATCTTTGAGCCCTCGGGGCAGAAATCGGTGGTCTGGATAAGCCACTTGAAGCCGTAGAAGTCGACTATGATATCGTACTGCATGCCCTTGAACGTGACCTGGGTCACGGTTCCCTTGAGCTGGCCCTCGTTCTCCGGAACGATATCTACGTCCTCGGGTCTTATAACCACGTCGACAGCCTCGTTAGGCTGAAAGCCCTTATCGAGGCACTTAAATTTCCTGTTGAATATCTCCACGACTCCGTCCTCGCGCATAATGCCGTCGACGATGTTGGACTCGCCGATAAAATCCGCCACGAAAGCGTTTTTCGGCTCGTTATAGATATCCTCGGGGGTACCGATCTGCTGTATGCGTCCGCCGTCCATCACGACCACGGTGTCGCTCATTGCGAGCGCCTCCTCCTGATCGTGGGTAACGTAAATAAACGTGATTTCCATCTCGCGCTGGATGCGCTTGAGCTCCTGCTGCATATCCTTGCGCAGGCGCATATCAAGGGCGCCGAGAGGCTCGTCAAGAAGCAGGACCTTCGGGTTATTAACAAGAGCCCTCGCTATGGCGACGCGCTGCTGCTGTCCGCCCGAAAGGCTCGTTACGCTTCTGTGCTCGAAGCCCTTGAGGTTGATTATCTCGAGCATTTCGTGCACGCGGGTCCTGATCTCGTCCTTCGGCACCTTTTTGATATTCAGTCCGAAGGCGATATTGTCGTAAACGTTGAGATGGGGGAACAGGGCATATTTCTGGAACACCGTGTTCACCTGGCGTTTATGCGGCGGGACGTCGTTAATCCTCACACCGTCAAAAAAAACGTCGCCGGAAGTAGGTACGAGAAAGCCGCCCACTATTCTCAGAGTGGTGGTCTTTCCGCAGCCTGACGGTCCCAGCAGCGTGAGGAATTCCTTATCATTAAAGTAAAGATTAACGTTGTCCAGGACGGTCTCGCCATCAAACTGCATGGAGACGTCCTTCAGCCTTATGAGTTCTTTTGACATTATCCTCCCCCTCATTTCCCGAATAATCTATCTATGCCATAATAAAGACATTAGCATAAATATACATATTATCTCTTTAAAAGTCAAATGGAAAAACCGAAAAAACTGGCGAAATTTGGCGTCTCTACGGTGAATTCTTTGTTTAAAAGATAGTTAAGGGCTCCGGCGTCGGTTTTGAACGAAAAAACGAGCTTATATGAGCAGAGCTGCTGCCCCTCCCCGTCCCTGTCCCTGCCGTATTTCCCGTCGCCCACGAGCGGATGCCCGGCATGGGAAAACTGGGCTCTGATCTGGTGCGTGCGCCCCGTTAAAAGCTCGCACTCCACAAGGCTTTTCCCGTCCTTTACGGCGAGGGTGCGGTATCGCGTCGCAGCGCTCTTCGCGCCCTTTTTCGGCTCGTCCGAGACGTAGACTCTGTTGTTCTTCGCGTCCTTAAAAATATAGCCGGTCAGGGTCCCGTTTTTGGGCTCCATCACCCCGTGGATGGCGGCGAGATAGCGTTTGTCTATCTCCCGAGCTCTTATCTTCTCGTCAAGTATCCTCAGCGCCTCGGCAGTTTTGGCGGCTATGACTATGCCCTGGGTATTGCGGTCTATGCGGTTTGCGAGGGCGGGCGCAAAGCTATGCTCCTCTCTCGGCTTCCACTCCCCTTTTTGGTACAGATACGCCTTGATGTTTGAAATAAGCGTATTCACGTCCCACTCTCCCGCGGAATGGCAGAGAACTCCCGGCTTTTTGTCGCAGAGGATAATGTTCTCATCCTCGTATACGATATCAAGCCGCGGGGTCGATATCCTCAGGTATGCGTTATCCTCGGTCGGCTTTTCAAAAAACTCGTCGTTTATATAGAGCTCAAGCACGTCGCCCTCTGAAATGCGGACGTCGCGCTTCGAGCCCTTTCCGTTGAGCTTTATTCGCTTCAGCCTGATATACTTTTGAAGAAGGCTCTCCGGAAGGAGCGGCACCGCCTTGGAAACGAAACGGTCAAGCCTCTGCCCCGCGTCATTTTTCCCTATTTTAAGAGTTTTCATCAGGATCAGTCCTTTTATACGATGGGAAAATTATAGCATAAAGGCCCGTTTTTGAAAAGAGGCCGCAGAAAAAACAAACGGAGGGCTGCCCCTCCGTTTGTTTTTTCTTTAATTACTCTTCCTGCTTTTTCTTCTTGATGAAGAGGAAGCCTGCCGTGCCGATGAGGGACAGGGTCAGGAGGGCCGCTCCGCCCATTCCTATGCTCACTCCCGTCGGTACGTCGCTGTCGTAAGTGTTCTCGAAGGTCACCGTCTCGTTCGCCTCTACGTTCTCGCTCTGAGCCGTCTTGCCTTCCGTCCACTCTCCGTCGCCGATCACGTTTCTCGTTAGGTACTTCTCACCGTCTGTCTCCGTGATCTCGTAGTCCATTCCCTTGATGATCTGGAACGTCACGCTCTGGCCGTGCGCGAGCTTGAATTCATACTCTCCCTCGCCCACTTCCTCAAAGCCTTCCGGCACCTCGGGCAGCGCTTTCGCGCTTCCCTCGTAGCTTACCTTAAGCCTGAACGTAAACGTCCTCGTCCTGTCGCCGAGGCTGCCCTCGACTACCTTCTTCACCGTTACGGCTACTCCGCCGTAGTTTACGAACGTCACGTTCTCATCCTTCGATACCTCGTGCGCTGTGAGAGTGCTGTCATCGTCAACCGCAAGCTCATCGTTTACGAATATGCTCACGCGGTACTTTACGCTCTCAGCTTCACTTACCGTGTAGGTCGCGCCGTACGGCAGCTTCACCTTCGTGCTCTCGCCGTTCTTGAGCGTAAACTCATACTTGCCGCTCTCAAGCTTTCTCCAGCCCTCCGGTACCTCGGGATCGTAGGCCTCGCCGTTAAACTCA